>JADFTO010000289.1 GCA_022560215.1 Pseudomonadota bacterium
AAGGTCTTCCGAATAAGGTCGTGTCATCCATGGCTGGCCTCCTTTAACCCAGCTCATAGCTTGAATCACATTTTGCCACCTTTGGGAATCCCCTTTCGATTCTGTCTATGCCGGAAGTGCTCTAGAGGTCGATGACCGGGTGGTTGCGCATCCGATCCACGAACATCACCACCAGCCGGTGCATGAAGGGATCGGACTTCTCAAGGTTGCCGAGCGACGCCTGCAAGGCCGACTTGGGGATCACCGTCAGCGCCGTGTCCTTGAGCGCCCTCGCCGACGCCATGCGCGGCTTTGAATCGATGAGCGCCATTTCGCCGATGAAGCTTCCCTTGCCCACCTTCGCGATGGGAACGTCCCGCCGGCCCGACTTGCGGCTTATTTCCACCTGTCCCGATTGGATCATGTAGGCCTCAATGCCTTCGTCGCCTTCCCGGAAAATGTACTCGCCCGCCTCGATCTTCTTGGATGCGAGGATGCGTTTCGTCATGGCCTTGCTCCGTTTGCTTGCTGGTTCCGCCTTCCGGCCGGCCTCGGCCGGTTTTGCCTTCCCGCCGGTCTTTGCCGGGGCCTCCTTGGGCCCCGCCGCCTTGGCCTGGCCGCCTTCGTAGTCCATCAGGAGGTTGTAGATCACGCGCGCGAACTTCTGCCGCCAGATCTCGGGCAAACTGGTCGCCAGCAGCCTGTCGCGCACGTGAGCCACCCCCCTGATCACGCCCCGCCTTTCGGTTTTCTTGTGCACCAGGTCGGTGACCGATCTGAGGCTTTGCACGATGAGCTCGAGCTTCTCGATGATATAGGCCTGCTTGCTTTCGCCGACCCCGGTATCGCTGAGATCGATCAGGTAGGTGAATTTGGCCCCCTTCGTCTGCAACAGGTCGACCATGTCGTCGATGGCCTTCTCCCAGCTCTCGTACGAGCCTTTCTTGACGAACAGGCTTTTGGCCCTCGAGGTGGCGGCCTCGCTGATCATGTTGTCCTTTCCCACCAGGGCGTAATGATTCACCAGTTGGCCGACGAGCTTCTTGAAGGCCTTCTGGTCGGCCTCCTTGCCGTCGCCCGTCAACGGCTTGATGCCGCCCAATTCGGTCTCGATCCGATCGAGCATGACGCTCCTGCTCAAGGGCATGGCGCGGCGCGACCTGATGGCGCTCAGCCTCTCGAGGACGGGAACCGGCCTTCGCTTCTTCTCGTATTGGCCGACGCTGAGGGCGGAAAGGGTTCCCAACGCCTCGCCCAGGTTGCGTTGATAGCCGAGCACTTCCCTGAGCGCCTGGCCGCCGTCGAACACTTCCGCGATGATCTCGTCCAGGTAGGTCATGGCCAGGTCTTCGGGCTCGGTCTCGGCCTGTTCGACCAGGAGAAGCAGTTTTTGTTCCCAATCCGCCGCGCCGCCCAGGTACTTGGCCAAGGCCGAGCGGATCATGAAATGGGCTTCCCCGTCTCCCGCCTCGCGGTTGATGCCCTCGATCAGCGACTCCAGCCCCTTCTCCTTCAGCAGGGCGAGGTGCTTGTCGTCGTCTCTCGAGTCCCTGGCGCGATCCGCTATCTCCTCCACGACGCCGTAGAGCCGGTCGACCAGCTCATGGTGCTTGCACCCGCTCGCCTGGGCCTGGACCGAGGCGATGTTATGCACGGCCTTGGTCAGCATTTCATCGTTGCGGAGCAGGGATCTCATGTGGCCGTAACTGTGCATGAGCTCGATCGCCAGGAGCCCATTTTCATCCAGGTACTTGCGGAGCAGGCGGCCGATGGTCCGACGCGATTCGAAAGAGTAGAAATCCGAGAGATCCTCGCACTCCGGGGCCTCCTTGACCGGCGTGATGGCCATGGGGTTTTTCCCCGTGCCGGATTTTCCTCCTGGAAGACGACGTCCTCGTCTTCCTTCATGCCGCCTTCCCTGGTGACCTTGACGGCGTCCACGGACCCGGCGGCCAGGAGGACCCGGGCCTGTTCGATGGCGGCGTCCTTGTAGGGAGACGACGAATAGACCGTCCACCGGTCGTCGGACATGGCGAGAACTTCGAAATGGACCTTGCGGCCTAACAGCATGCCTTTTCACCCGAGGCGTCGTTGGCCGCCTTGATCCACGAGAGGCGAAGGCGCAAGGACCCGGGTCCCCAATCGGCTTTTATCGTTCGGGCCGAGTATAGCACCGAGAGGAATCCATGCGCGGATTTGCTCTAGGTGCGCGCCGGGGAGTGGACCGGCGCCCCGGCGGCAAGCTCAGAGAGCGTCGGCCCCGGTCTCGCCGGTCCGGATGCGCATCGCCTCGCCGACATCGAGGACGAATATCTTGCCGTCGCCGATCTTGTCGGTGTTGGCGGCCTCGCGGATGGCTTCCACGACCCGTTCCACCTGCCCATCGTCGACGACGATGTCGAGACGGACCTTGGGCACGAATTCGATCGTGTATTCGGCGCCGCGGTAGATTTCCGTCTGCCCTTTCTGGCGGCCGAAGCCCTTGACCTCGGACACCGTCAGCCCCTGCACCCCTTGATCGGTCAGCGCCTCGCGCACGGCATCCAGTTTGAACGGCTTGATGATGGCCATTACGAGTTTCATGGCAGTCGATCCTTATTCTTCCCAAGAGATCATAGGCTGTAGCCGGGCTCGCCGTGCCGGGTGACGTCGAGCCCGTCGGTGATTTCCTCGTCGCTGGCCTTGGGCCCCGATTCGTTGCATCCGGATGGCGCACACCATGCCCCGGAATGGCCGATTTTGCAATTCCCTATCGCCCGGGACCCGCCCGGCCCGTGATCGGGATATTGGGGGAAAGGCGAGTGGAAATC
>JADFTO010000290.1 GCA_022560215.1 Pseudomonadota bacterium
ACCCGGCGAGCAGGAGGCCGGCCAGGAGAAGAATAATTGCCCGGTTGCCCATCGCGCTCACACCTTCAAAGTGGCAAAATCCGCCGTCAAAGCCGCAGGAACCGGGGTTTTAGCGACGAGCCGTGGTTTCTTCTTGCCCCCATGTCCTGGCCGCGAGAGGTTGAAACCATGTTATCACGTTGTCAGGGAAATGTCAGGAATGTAGTATCGATCAGGGGCCTTCGCCGGTTCCCGCGGCGCTCTGCCATGTGGGCGTGGGTCGCGGGCGGACGGACGAGGGGGTTCCGACGGTTCATTGCCTGGAAAAAGTGGCCGCCGTGGCCGGCCACAAGCTTTGAGGGGGGCGCATGGCGGAAGAAATCCCTGAAGGGAATAAAGGAAACGGCGAGGCCGCCGGCGGCGGCCTCGCCGATGTGCCGCTCTTCTCCGGTCTCCGAAAAAAGGAACTCGGGCGCATCGAGGCCGCGTGCCAATGGCGCGACGTCGAGACCGGCGAGAAGATCATCGGGCGCGGTGAGACCGACCGGGAGGTGTATTTCCTCCTCGCCGGCATCGCCCACGTGCTGAACTTCGCCGATTCGGGGCGCGCCGTTGATTACGCGGCCCTGGAATCGGGGGATTACTTCGGCGAGCTTGCGGCCATCGACGGCGAGCCCCGTTCGGCCACGGTCATCACCCGCACCCCCTGCCGGCTGGCGGTCATGACGGGGGACGCGTTCCTGAAATTGATCACCTCGAACAAGAAAATCGCCATGGCCGTGTTCAAGAAGCTGGCCCGGATCGTCCGCCTCGGCGACGACCGGATCATCGACCTCAGCCTGCTCGGCGCCGAACAGCGGGTCTGCCTGGAGCTGTTGCGCCTGGCCCGGCCCGACCCCATCGTCGTGGACAACCTGGAGATCTTCCCGGTGCCGACCCAGGAGCTGATCGCCAACAGCGTCGGCGTCGCCCGCGAGACCGTGGCCCGCATCTTCGGCCGGCTTTCCGGCGACGGGGTGATCGAGAGGGAGGCCAAGGTGCTCTACATCCGCGACAGGAACAGGCTCGAGGAACTGGCCCTGGCGGAAGGGCGGATGGTCTGAGCCATATATTTCAATGGGTTAATCCCGGCCGGGGGCGGCCTTGAAGCCCCTTCGGAGCGGAAAATCCCCGAAAATTTGCCTAAAATTTTATCGAAAAAAACGACAAAAGTGTGACATTCGTCACTGTTCATCCTTGCTTTCTTAGAGGTATTATCATGTTAAGGTTCTTAAGGCGGGCGCATTCCTCAGTCCGCTCAACGGCGATTGACTAGAGGGTAGACAGTCATGGCGATCGATACTGGCACGGCTTTCACGAAAACCACCCCGGAAACCACCGAGACCACGCTGATCCAGGCCACACCGGGCGAGATCACCCTGCCGGAGGGATTTTCCCTGACCACGGCTGACTACGCGCGAGTGGGCGCGGACCTGGTGCTGACGGCGCCGGACGGCAGCCAGATCGTGATCCGCGACTTCTTCGCCCTCGGTGAGCTGCCCGAACTCGTTTCCGCCGAGGGCGCCCACATTCCGGGCGATCTGGCCGCCAAGCTGGCCGGGCCCCTGGCCCCGGGCCAGGTGGCGCAGGCGGGACCCCTTACCCAGGCCGAGCCCATCGGCCAGGTGGAGAACGTGGACGGCGAGGTGATCGCCATCCGCCCGGACGGCACCCGGGTGGAGCTGGAAGTCGGCGATCCGGTCTACCAGGGCGACGTGCTGGAATCGGGCGAGGACGGGGCCATCGGCATCGTGCTCGCCGACGAGACCTCGTTCTCCATGGCCGAGAACGGGCGCATGGTCCTGGACGAGATGGTCTACGACCCCGGCACCCAGGAAGGCACCATCGCGATTTCCATCGTCCAAGGCGTGTTCACCTTCATCTCGGGCGAGGTGGCCAAGGCCGACCCCGACGCCATGACCGTGATCACCCCGGTGGCCACCATCGGCATCCGGGGCACCCAGATCGGCATCGCCTACCATGAAGGCGAGGAGCTGCAGCTGGTCCTGATGGAGGAAGCCGACGGCTTCGTCGGCGAGGTCGTGGTCAGCAACGCCGCCGGCGTGCAGATCCTCAACCAGGCCAACCAGGGCGTCACGGTGGCCAGCGCCGACACCGCGCCGTCCCAGCCCGAAACGGTGTCGCCCGAGGCCATCGCCGAGACCTACGGCGCGGCCCTCCTCAGCATGCCCGAGAGCTCCAACGTCAACACCTACGGCGCCGAGGAAGCGTCTGCGGACGAGAACCTGGAAGACTTCGACACCGCGGCCGGCGACGAAGGCGACGCGGGCGACGACTTCGACCTCCCCGACTTCGGCGATGACGACGACGGCGACGGCCCGGATCTCGGCGGCGACTTGGATCTCGGCGGCGGCGGCGACGACGACGACGGCGGCGGCGGCGGCGATGACGGCGGCGGCGGTGACGAACCTCCCGTCGATCCGCTTCCCGTCGATCCGACTCCGCCTCCCGTCGAGGGTCCCCGGCTCTTCGGCATGGACCAGATTCCCTTCGTCATTCCCGACGGGCCGAATACGAGCAACCTGGACTATGTGAACTTCTCCGACCCCGACGGCACCAACACCGCTTACGACTTCACCGGCTGGCAGACCACTGGCGAGGCCGAAGTGGTTACGGACTTTACCAGCGGAGGTTTCTTCAGCGAAGGCTCCTTCAGCGAAGGCACCTTCATCGAAGAAAAGACATTCGAGCCGACCGAAGGCGACCACATGGCCGTTCTGTTCTCGGAAGGAAACGAGTACAGCT
>JADFTO010000089.1 GCA_022560215.1 Pseudomonadota bacterium
GCGAATCCTCGAAAGGGCAACACCGCTATGAAAGGCTGAAGAAACCCCATGTTTCGCGAACGACCTCATTTCCAGCTCGATCCCAACGGCCGCACACCTCTGAGCGGCCTTCTCACCTTTGCGACCAACGTAGAGACGGTTCCGCGAATAACCATTTTCGATGGAGAGAGGCGCTGGAATATCCGAGATTTCGACGGCCAGGCCGCATCCTCGCACGAACAGGTCGTCTTGGGCCTACGTCCCGGCCGGAACCACACGATGGAGATTGCCGTTCGGGATGCCACGGGAACGGAGTTCCCTTGGGACGAACCCATAACGTTCACGGCCCCCCCCTTGCCCGACGATCTTCCCGAACTGACCTTCGCGGGCAGCGATCCGGATCGCATGGAACCTGGCGCGACTGTATTCTGCGTGCGCAAATCGGCGCGCTTTGGCCCGCGGGATTACGGCTATCTGGTGGCCGTGGATTCCTCGGGCGAGGTCGTGTGGTTGTACGATGCCCGCGAAAACCTGGGGGACTTCCGCCAACTGGCCAATGGAAACGTCATTTATCTCGCCTTCGACAACCGGGCGCTGGAAATCGACCTTCTCGGCAACGTGGTTGCTCAATGGTACGCGGCCCGTCGCTGGCCCGAGGCCCACGCTGGAACGAGTGCCATCCCCGTGGATACGGACACGTTCCACCACGAGATCTACGAGATGCCGAACGGCAATCTACTGACACTCAGCACCGAGGTCAGGGAGTTTCCGGACTATCCCACCAGCGAAACGGACCCGGACGCGCCCGTTGAAACAACCAAGGTGGTGGGAGACGTTGTCGTTGAGTTTTCCCGGGACGGATCGATTGCCCACGCCTGGAGCATATTCGACGTCTGCGATGCCTACCGCATCTGTTACCTCTCCCTGTGCGACTACTGGGTCAAGAAGGGACTCCCCGACACCCGGGATTGGAGCCACGGCAATGCCGTGGTGTACGACGAGAACGACGATTCGTTCGTCGTCTCGCTCCGGCACCAGGACGCGGTGATCAAGATCGACCGGTCGACCGGCGGCCTGGTCTGGATTCTGGGAACGCCCGACGGATGGCGCGCGCCCTGGAGCGAACGTCTTCTGACACCTCGAAACGATTTCCAGTGGCCCTATCACCAGCACAACTGCGAGATCGCCGCCAACGGCAACGTCTTTTTGTTCGACAACGGGAATTTCCGGGCACGCCCCTTCGAGCCCAAATTACCGGCACCGGAAAACTACAGCCGAGTCGTCGAATTCGCTGTCGATGGCGATAAAAGAACTGTTTCCCAGGCGTGGTCCTTCGGCGGCCCCGGTCCGGGCGCCCTCTATTCCACGTTCATTTCGAGTGCGGCCCGACTTCCGGAGACTGGGAACGTCCTGGTTAACTTCGGTGGTCTGACCGCCGACGAGGACGGCCGCCCCACGGACGATGTGGCCACGGGTTACGGTTGGGTCCGCATCGTCGAGGTGACCCACGATCCCGACCCGGAAGTCCTGTTTGAGCTGTTCATCGACGAACGGGCAAAGAGAAAAGGTTGGGACGTTTACCGAGTTCGACGGTTTTCCCTATTCTGACTGACTGCGGTACGCGGTTCCCGACCAACCATGGAGATCGTGATCTCCATGGATGGGCGGGGCCGGTGCATGGACAATATCTTCATCGAACGCCTGTGGCGTTCGCTCAAGTACGAAGCCATCTACCTGCACGAACTCACCGATGGCTTCAAGGCCGAACGGGTCATCGCGGAGTGGATCGGCTTCTACAACACCGAGCGGCCCCACTCGGCTCTGGGCGGCGTGACGCCGGCGGAAGCCTACGGAGAAACGCAGCCCGTGGATATGATGGACAAGGCTACCGCCTTGCCCACATCACCACAGGCTCAACAACGGCAGCAGTATGTGATAAACAGGATTCTGGCGGCATGATCAGACACAGGAATACACCTTAACTTCGCCGCCAAACTGTCCAGCAATGTGGGACCAGCTCAGCCTCTTCTACACGGTTCAGCATGGCGGCCGGGGGGCAAAGGGCGAATCGCGGACAACGATGAACAACATTGCCGAGGTCAACATAAAAAAAGTCGCATTGATCGGTTTTGGCGCCATGGCACGGACCGTCGTTCGTATCCTGCCTGAACTGGGGGACGAGGCCCCGGAGGTCGTCGGAATCCTGGAGCTTCCCGAATGCGCGGCCGAGGCGCGCGCCCACATCGGTGATCGCATTCCCGTTGTCGAGCGGCTGGAGGATCTTCTGGCGCTCGATCCCGAGCTGATCGCCGAAACGGCCGGGCAAGGGGCGGTGCACCAACATGGCGAGGCGGTGCTAAAGGCGGGCCGGAATCTGTTGATCATTTCGATCGGTTCCCTGGCCGACCAGGATCTGTTCGACCGCCTGAAGTCGGCGGCCCGCGAAGGTGGCGCCCAGGTGCTGCTGCCGGCCGGCGCGCTGGGCGGCGTCGATGCGCTGGCCGCGGGACGTTTGGGCGGGTTGACCGCAGTGCGCCAGACCATAGCAAAACCGCCGAAATCCTGGAAGAATACCCCGGCCGAGGACATCGTCGATCTGGACGCCCTCGGTGAGGCCACGGTGTTCTTCACGGGCTCGGCGCGCGATGCGGCGACGCTTTATCCGAAGAATGCCAACGTGGCCGCCACGGTTGCGCTCGCCGGGCTGGGATTCGATGCTTCCCAGGTCATCCTGATCGCCGATCCGGCGGCCACCGGTCCCATTCACCGCATCGAGGCGGAGGGCACCTTTGGAACCTTCTCCATCGAGATCCGCGGCGTCGCCCTGCCCGACAACCCGAAAAGTTCCGCCCTGGCCGCGTTGAGTATCGCCCGGAGCCTGGCCAACACGTCGGCGACGGTCGCCATCTGATACCAAAGGACGTAGAGATTGACTCATCGCCCTTTGGCAAGCGCGACCGCGCGCCGGCGCTTATGCCTGAGAGCCTGCTCAGGCAATGAACGCCCAGCGGTCCTTACTTCAAGGGCCGCTGGTATGATACCCTCGGCTGGACCACACGAAGCGCACGACCGGGTCCGCCGCCACCGATTCGTGGACAACAAGGAATAGGCGATGAGCATGATCGCCGGTCAGTTGCTAGGGTATCTAAAAATCGGCGTATTAGCCTTCGGCCTGATGGCCGTGGTGTGGGGTATCGTTAAGTTCATTGAGAGCAGGGGGCGCCGCGAGATTGGCGGCGGGGACGAACCGGATGCCGACTGACCTCGACATTTAGCGCTCCGCCAACGAGCTCATCGGGCGCTACGGTGAGGCCGCCCCGATCTCCTGCCTGCGCCGATCCCAGTCCGCCGCCCGGTGGCATGGAAATCCCACGTGGGCTCACTCGGCGGGTTCGACGGACTCGAGGGACCTTATATATGGCTCGGGCAGACCGTGGGCGCGGGCGCCGTCGCGCAGCAAGGTCAGGTAGCGGAGCGACGGATTCCCGTCCTCATCCTTGCCCTCGGCGATATAGGTGACGGCCTCCACTTTATTTCCGTTCATATCCTCCGCCTCGGCCCAAAGTTGGCGGTAGCGCCGGCCGGGCACGCCCTCCGTGGAATCGAGGCGGACCAAATCCGCCCGGCTTATCCGGTAGAGCACGCCCCAGACCTCGGCCTCCGGGTCGGGGGAAATGTTCGCCGGCGCCGCCTTGCCGATGGGCCGGCCTTCCAGGTTGAAGCGCAGGCGGTATCCCCTGAGCCGTCCCGGCCGCCAGTCCGCCGGGCGCATTCCGCGCCGTTGGCGAAAGGCGCTGTCGTGCATGTTGGCGCCGAAGGCGAAGTACCAGATTTGATCGTCCGGCCCGCCGTCTATACGCAAGCCCCGAAGGCGGTAATAGGCCTTGGACAACGTCCAGGACCTGGCGATCAGTCTCCGAAAACGGATCTTCATGGCGCCGGCCTTATACCAAAGGTCACTGATAATGACCCCTAGAGATCGCGTATGCGGTCCGTCGGGTAGGAGAAAGGCCGCGGGCGATGCGGTGGCATCGTCAAGGCGTTTCGACGCCCTCCGACGGGCCGCATACGCGACCCGAAGGGCGGTCTACCAAGGCTTTCGGACGTCGTCGCGCACGTCTTGCGATGCCCCGCATCGCGGCGACGCACGCTCCTGGCCGAAAACCTTGGTAGACCGTCTCTATGGGTCATTATCAGTGACCTTTGGTATAAGATAATCCGATGACCGGGTTCGCCGAGAAATACCTGCGCGAGACGGCCGACATCGTCGCCGCCCTTGACGCGGACATGATCGAGAAGATGGTCGAGGGCCTGGCCCGTGTCCGCCGCCGCGGCGGCAGGCTGTTCATCCTCGGCGTCGGGGGATCGGCCGGGCAGGCCGGCCATGCGGTCAACGACTTCCGCAAGATCTGCGGCTTCGAGGCCTACGCCCCCACCGACAACGTGCCGGAGCTGACCGCGCGCGCCAACGACGAGGGCTGGGACACCGTCTTCGCCGAATGGCTGAAGGGATCGCGCCTGGACGCGGACGACGCGGTCCTGGTCTTTTCCGTCGGCGGCGGCAACGAGGAGAAGGGCGTCTCGGTCAACATCGTGCGCGCCGTCGAGCTCGCACGCGCCAAGGGCGCCGCCGTCTTCGGCGTCGTCGGCTCCGATCAGGGCATGACGGCGCGGGTTGCCGACGCCTGCGTGGTCATTCCCCCCCTCGTGAGTGAGCGGATCACCCCCCATACGGAGGGGCTGGCGTCGGTGGTCTGCCACCTGATCGTCAGCCACCCGGCCCTGAAGACCGCCGAGACCAAGTGGGAGTCCATGCGTTGACGCGGGCTTCCCGCACCATCATCGTCGGCGGGGCGGGGTTCTTGGGCAGCCACTTCACCGACAGGCTGCTCGCCGATCCAGGGTGCGGAGCGCTCACCCTTTACGACAATTTTTCCTCGGGGCGGGAATGGCACTACCGCCATCACGAAAATGATTCGCGGTTTGACGTGGCGCGGGCCGACGTCAAGGACCGCGAGCGCCTGGTCGCGGCAATGGACGGGCACGACCTGGTTGTTCACCTGGCTTCCAACCCGGACATCGCGCGGGCCGCCAGCGAGCCCGGAATCGACTTTCACGAAGGCACGGTCCTTACCCATCACGTTCTCGAGGCCATGCGCGTCACCGGCTGCAAGCGCATCCTGTATGCCTCGGGGAGCGGGGTTTACGGGGACCTGGGGGAAAGGCAGGCGGGCGAGGATCACGGGCCGCTTAGGCCCATCTCCACCTACGGCGCCAGCAAGCTGGCGGGGGAAGCGATGATCTCCGCCTACTGTCACATGTTCGGCCTCGGCGCCCGCGTCTGCCGCCTGGGCAACGTGGTCGGGCCGCGCCAGACCCATGGCGTGGGGCTGGATTTCGTGCGCAACCTGCTGGCGGACTCAAGCTGCCTCACCATCAGGGGCGACGGCCGCCAGAGCAAGTCCTACATCCACGTGGACGACGTGGTCTCCGCCTTCCTGCTGGCCAACGAGAAGGGCGGCGGGGACTGTCAGGTCTTCAACGTCGCCTCGGGCGACGCCATCACCGTGACGGAGATCGCCGACATGGCCGTCGAATGCTTAAGCCTGGAAGGCGTCGAATACCGCTTCACCGGCGGCCGCCGGGGCTGGAAGGGCGACGTGCCCGTGGTCAGGCTCGATTGCGGGCGCATCCGCGATCTCGGCTGGGTTTGCCGCCATTCGTCCAGGGAGGCCATGGGGCTCTCGCTTACGGCCATTCTCGACGAACTCCGCGCCCACGCCGGTTCGCCCGGCTCCGATGTGAGCGCCACATGATCATCACGCGGACGCCCTTGCGCATATCCATCGGCGGGGGAGGAACCGACCTGCCGTCCTATTACGAGCGGTTCGGGGGATTCGTCATCTCGGCGGCCATCGACAAGTACGTCTACATCACTTCCAACAGGACCTTCCGCCCTGGATACCTGCTGAAATACGCCAAGACGGAGCACGTCCAGTCCATCGACGAGGTGGAACACGGGCTCATCCGCGAGGTCCTGCGCCTGCTCGGCATCGAGCCGGCCATAGAGATCGTCAGCATCGCCGACGTTCCGGCGGGCACCGGGCTCGGCTCGTCGGGCAGCTTTACCGTCGGCCTGCTTCACGCTCTCCACGCCTACACGCGCACCCGAATCGGCGCCGGCGAGTTGGCCCGCATGGCCTGCGAGGTGGAGATGAACATCCTGGGTGAGCCTTGCGGCAAGCAGGATCAGTACATCGCCGCCCACGGCGGGCTGATGTGCCAGGAATTCCAGCCCGGCGGCGCCGTGGTCATGACTCCCTTGCAAATCGCCGAAGAGACCTTGCGCGACCTTGACGAAAACCTGCTTTTGTTCTTCACCGGCTACAGCCGCACGGCGCATGATCTCCTGGATGACCAGAAAACCAGGTCCGAGAAGGGGGACCAGGCCATGCTGGAGAACCTTCACTTCATCAAGGAACAGGGGATGAGGATCAAGGAGGCCTTGGAAGGGGGCGACACGGCGGCCTTCGCGGGCCTCATGCACGAACACTGGATGCGAAAGAAGACTCGCTCCGGGGACATCTCCAGCGACAGGATCAACGGCCTCTACGAACACGCCCTGGAGAACGGGGCCCTGGGCGGCAAGCTGGTCGGGGCCGGCGGCGGCGGTTTCCTCCTCTTCTATGCCGACGACCTGAAACGCTTGAGGAAGGCGATGGCCGATCAGGGGTTGCAGGAAATGGACTTTTCCTTCGACTTCGACGGTTCGGTCATTCTTTTGCGCGCCTGACCCATGCAGTGCCTGATCCTAGCCGGCGGCCGGGGCGAGCGGATGAAACCCCTGACCGATCGTTGTCCGAAGGCGCTGATCGAGGTCAACGGGGTTCCTTTCGCCCACCATCAACTGGACTGGCTGGCCCGCCAAGGGGTCGGGCGGGTGGTCTATTCCATCGGTTATCTGGGATCCCAGATCCGCGACTATGTCGGCGGCGGCGGCGCCTGGGGGCTGGACATCGCCTGCGTCGAGGACGGCCGGCCCTTGCTCGGGACCGCGGGCGCCATCCGCCGGGCCCTGGACGCTGGCTTGATTTCCGGGGGCTTTTTCGTCCTCTACGGGGATTCCTATGTGGCCGTCGATCTGGCAAGCGTGTGGGCGGCCTCGGACGGGGGTTCGATGCCCACCCTGTGCGTGTTCCCGAACGACGGGCGCTGGGACGCAAGCAACGTGATCTTCGATGACGGGCGGGTGACGCTGTACGAAAAGGGGCGCGCCGACGCCCGCCACATCGGCATGCGCCACATCGACGCCGGCCTTTCGGTGTTGAGCGGCGATGTGATCACGGGTGAGGTGCCGGCGGGGGAACCTTGCGACCTGGCAGACGTTTTCCATCGCCTGAGCCGGGCCGGACGGTTGATGGGCTATGAGGCGGCGGAACGCTTCTACGAGATCGGATCGCCCTCAGGGCTCGCCGAGCTGGAGGCCAGGCTCAGTGGCGCCAAGGGGGGCGGATCGCGGACCCGATGACGCCGCCGAAGACATATCCCCTCGTCCCCGCCATCGCGGTGGCCGCCTTCGTCATCTTCGTTCACGGCGCCTGGTGGGTGGCCGGCGACGCCGTGGTCGTCAACGGCAACCTGGTCGACGGCGACAGCTACGCCCGCCTCCTGCGCGTCACCCGGCTGGTCGAGACCGGGGACTGGTTCGATTCCGCACTCCCCAGGGCCAACGCCCCCTTCGGCGGGTCGCTCCACTGGACGCGGCTTTTCGATGTGCTCTTGGTTGTCCTCGCC
Source organism: Pseudomonadota bacterium (assembly GCA_022560215.1). GTDB lineage: Bacteria > Pseudomonadota > Alphaproteobacteria > Rhodospirillales > 2-02-FULL-58-16 > JADFTO01. The sequence continues at coordinate 7,774 of JADFTO010000089.1, forward strand.
CTGCCGTTGTCCGCCTTCTTCGGCTTCGAGGACGCCCTTTTCCGGGCCGGCGTGATCATCAGCCCTATCCTCCACGTCATCGCCGCGCTGGCCTTGGCCTGGGCGGCCCGGCCCCTGATCGGCCGGGCCGGGGGGTATCTGGCCGGCGCCTTGACCACGGTCCAGTTCGGCATCGTCGGCTACGCCACCGTCGGTCATGCAGACCATCACCTGCTGTTCGCCCTGATCACCATTCTGGCCCTGGGCTTCATGTTTCGCGCACTCGCCGGTTCCGGCCCCGGCTGGGCCGCCGGGGCGGCCCTTGCCGCGGGGCTCTGGGTGGGGCCGGAAGCGCTGATCGTGACGGGGCTATGCCTGGCCGCCGGCGGGCTGGTCTGGCTGGCGGGCGAAGAGGGCGGGGCCCGGCTGAACGTGTCGGTTTGCCTCGGGCTGACCCTGGGCCTGGTCCTGGTGGTCCTGGCCGAACGCGGGCCGGCGGGGTTTTTCGACGTTGGATACGACCGGGTGTCCATCGTCTATGTGACCGGGGCGGCGCTGGTTCTCGCCTTCTGGGCGGCGGTGAGAGCCCTTTCCCGGCCTCGGCGCCCCGCTTCCCGTGTGCTTGGCGCCGGCGTGGGCGTGGCCGCGGCCGGGGCGGTGTTGTGGGCGCTCTTCCCGAAGATCCTGCTCGGGCCCCTGGGCGACGTGGACCCGGACGTGCTGGGCCTTTATGCGAATATTTCCGAGTTAACCCCCGTCGGGGATTTCTCCCGCTTCCTGGTCTACCTCGGGGGCACGCTCATCGCCGTCCCCTGGAGCCTTTGGCGCTTGCGCACGCGTTGGGGAGGGCCGGGCCGTTGGGGATGGTGCCTGGCGGCGGCGGCGCTGATCGTCTACCTGGCGGTGGCCGTGAACTGGATCAGAGGGTCCATGTACGTGGGCATTTTCGTGGCCGTGTTCGTGGCCGACCTGATCACCCGCCTGGAGGCCCGCCTGGCCCGGCGCCCGCCCGCCGTCATCGGCTCCCTGGCCTTTGTTTTTTCCGCCGTGGTTCTCACCGTCGGTCCCCTGGCGGCGGGGGTGGCCGGCGTGGCGTGGCTGAGTGGTAATGACGCCCAACCCCGCTGTCCCATCCAGGAAGTGTCGCGCTATCTCAACGGGGATGAGTGGGGGCAGCGTCCCCGGATCATCCTGGCCTCGCCCAATTTCGGGCCCGAGCTCCTCTACCGGACGCCCCACCGGGTGGTCGGCACCCTGCATCATCCCAACGCGGCGGGAATCCTGGACAGCATCCGCATCTTCGGCGGCAACGACGAGGCCCGGACCCTGGACTTGATCCGCAAGCGCCGCGTCGATCTCATCATGATCTGCGTCCATGGCGGCAGCGACGGCTATATCCGGGGCCGGGACGACGACCGCATCCTCTACCGGCGCCTGGTGGACGGGAACCTTCCCCCCTGGGCGCGGGCGGTCCAACTGCCGCTTGAATTGAACGACGCCATTCTGCTCTTCGAGATCGACCGCCGATGACGAACGAAGACGCGCCAATCGCCGTCTGGCCCATGATCTGGGTGGCCGCCTTCGTCGCCCTGGCCCACGTCGCCTGGGGGCTGGCCGACGACGCCATCATCCCGGGGCGCGCCTTCGCCGACGGCGACAGCTACAGCCGCCAGCTGCGGGTGCTCAGGCTGTTGGAGACGGGGGACTGGTTCGATACAAGCCTGCCCAGGACCAACGCCCCCTTCGGCGCAAGCGTGCATTGGACCCGGCCTTTCGATGCGCTGCTGATCGGCCTCGGGCTTCCCCTGATCCCAATTCTCGGCGTCACGGGGGCCCTCTATTGGGCGGGGGTGTTCATCAGCCCGCTGCTCCACCTCGGCGGGGCCCTGACCCTGTTCTG
>JADFTO010000090.1 GCA_022560215.1 Pseudomonadota bacterium
CGCTCAAGGGCGGCGCCATGGCGATCTGGTTGCCGGGGAAGTACTTGTTGTAATTCATGCCCTCCATGATTTCGACGCCATCGGGGGGCTCGTCGGCGTAGCCGACAAGCAGGGCGTGGAGGTAGTCCGGCCCCCCTTTCCGGGCCTTGGTCATCAGGGACAAGTCCGGCGGCAGGGCGCCGTTGTTGGCCGCCCGGGCCGCCTGATCGTTGGCGAAGGGAGAGGCGAAGCGGTCGGACGGCTTGCCCGGCCGGGTGAACATCTCGCCCTCGTCGTTGGGGCCGTCCTCGACCTCGATCTCGGCGGCGATGGCCTTGACCTCGTCTTCGCTGAATCCGACCTTCCTCAAGTGGCGGTAGGAAACCAGGCTCAGGGAGTGGCAACTGGCGCAGACCTCCGTATAGACCTGGAAGCCCCGTTTCAGGGCGGCCCTGTCGAAGGTGCCGAAGATCCCTTGGAAGGACCACGATTGCGCGGCCGGGGCGGGGGCCTCGGCGGCCCGGGCGGGGCCGGCAAGGAGGGCGAGCGCCAAGGCCGCCGTCGCCAGGATGCGCGCCATCACGAAGCCTCCCCGGCGGCGGGCGCGATCACCGGCGCGCTGATGCTGTCGGGCACCGGGCGCGGCTTCTCGATGAAGCCCAGCACCGGCATCAGGATCAGGAAGTGGAAGAAATAATACGCCGTCGCCACGGCCCCGATGGGGACCAGGATTCCCTCCGGCGGATTGGCGCCCACATAGCCGAGCACGAAGCAGTCCGCGACCAGGACCCAGAAGAACTGCTTGTAGATGGGCCGGAACTTGGCGCTCTTCACCTTGGAGGTGTCAAGCCAGGGCAGCAGGAACAGGACGCCGATGGAGGCGAACATGGCCATCACCCCGATCAGCTTGGCCGGGATGAACCAGATGTCGAAGGTGATCGCCCTGAGGATGGCGTAGAACGGCAGCAGGTACCATTCCGGCACGATGTGGGTGGGGGTCACCATGGGGTCGGCCTTGATGTAGTTGTCGGGCTCGCCGAAGAAGTCCGGCGCGAAGAACACGAAGGCCAGATAGAAGACCATGAAGACACCCAGTCCGAAGGTGTCCTTGATGGTGTAGTAGGGATGGAAGGGAATGGTGTCCTGGGGGCCCTGGGTGTCGATCCCCAGCGGGTTGTTGGACTTGTGCACGTGCAGCGCCCACAGGTGCATGAAGACCAGGCCGAAGATGACGAAGGGCAGCAGGTAGTGCCACGAATAAAAGCGGTTGAGGGTGGGATTGCCCAACGAGAACCCGCCCCACATCCAGGTGACGATCCAATCGCCCACCAGGGGGATGGCCGAGAAAAGATTGGTGATCACGGTGGCGCCCCAGAAACTCATCTGCCCCCAGGGCAGCACGTAACCCATGAAGGCCGTGGCCATCATGGCGAAGATGATAAAGACGCCGATGATCCACAGGAGCTCGCGCGGCGCCTTGTAGGAGCCGTAGTAGAGGCCCCGGAACATGTGGATGTAGACGGCGATGAAGAACATGGACCCCCCGTTCATGTGCAGGTAGCGCATGAGCCAGCCGTAATTGACGTCGCGCATGATGCGCTCGACGCTTTCGAAGGCGTAATCCACGTGCGGGGTGTAGCTGGCGGCGAGCAGGATGCCGGTGACGATCAGGATGACCAGGATGATTCCGGCCAGGGAGCCGAAATTCCACCAGTAGTTCAGGTTCCTGGGCGTCGGATAATCCACCAGTTCGTGGTGCATGAAGGTGAAGACCGGCAGCCGGTGATCGATCCACTTGACGAGCGGGTTTGTCCAGGTGGGTGTTGCCATGGCCGCTATCTATCCGATCCTGATGGTGGTGTCGGTGAGGAAGGCGTAGCCCGGAATTTCCAGGTTCAAGGGCGCCGGTCCCTTTCGGATGCGCCCCGAAATGTCGTAGTGGGAACCGTGGCAGGGACAGAACCAGCCGCCGAATTCCCCCTTGGGATCGGTCGCCTTCTGGCCCAGGGGAATACAGCCGAGATGGGTGCAGATGCCCACCATGATCAGCCATTCGTCCTTCCCCTTCTTGACCCGGTCCTGGTCGGCTTCGGGATGGCGGAGCTCGCTCAAGGGCGTGGCCCGGGCCAGCTCGATCTCCGCGGCGGTGCGGCGGCGGATGAACACCGGCTTGCCGCGCCAGACCACGGTGATGCTCTGGCCCACCTCGATGGGGGCGAGATCCACCTCGGTCACGGACAGCGCCAGCACGTCCGCCGCCGGGTTCAGGTTGTGGACGAAGGGCCAGGCCGCCAGCGCGGCCCCAACCGCGGCCATCGTGCCGGTGGCGATGAGCAGGAAATCCCGCCGCGTTTCGCCGTCGCCGGCTTCGTCTGCTGTCGTGGTTGCCGTCTCGGACATGGATGATCCCCTTTTCGACCTTCCCGGCCGGCCCCTTCGCAGGGGCGCGTTTTCCCTTCGATCCACCGCAGTCTCCCGGGGCGGGGCGCAGGATATAATGAAAGCAAAGGCGTTGGAAAGAGATAAGATCGGAGCCATGGGTGATATACTCCGGGGCCAGATTCCCGCAGATTCCCAAGGGCATAATGCTCGAAGATCGGAGGGGACCGTTTCGTGCGCCGAACCCGTATCGAGTTAGATAATCTTAAGGAACCGGGCCCGCGCGGAAGGGAGGGGCCTGGATGAGCGGCCCCTGGGAGGAGCGAAAGGAGCGCGCCAGCGCCTGGTTCGAGAGCCTGCGCGACGACCTCTGCGCCGCCCTCGAGGCCATCGAGGACGCCGCCGGGGAGGGCAAGCGCTTCGAACGCACCCCCTGGCGGCGCCAGGGCGGCGGCGGCGGGGTCATGCACGTCTTGCGCGGCCGGGTCCTGGAAAAGGCGGGAGTCAACGTCTCAACGGTCTCGGGTGAATTCACCGACGAGTTCCGCGGGCGCGTCCCCGGGGCCCGCGAAGACCCCCGGTTCTGGGCCTCGGGGATCTCCCTGGTGGTCCATCCCTTGTCGCCCCGGGTGCCGGCGGCGCACTTGAACACCCGCATGATCGTCACCTCCAAGGGCTGGTTCGGCGGCGGCGCCGACCTGACGCCCGTGTTCCCCGAGGCCCGGGACACCGAGGATTTCCACCGCTCCTTGAGGGACGCCTGCGACGCCCATGATGCGGCCTACTATCCGCGCTTCAAGGAATGGTGCGACGACTACTTCTTCCTGCCCCACCGGGGCGAGCCCCGGGGCGTCGGGGGCATCTTCTACGACGAGCTCGCGAGCGGCGATTGGGAGGCCGATTTCGCCTTCACCCGGGACGTTGGCCGGGCCTTCCTCGATGTCTATCCGCGCATCGTGCGGCGCCGCATGGTTGAGGCCTGGAGCGAGGACGACCGCCGCCGCCAGCTGATCAAGCGGGGCCGCTACGTGGAGTTCAACCTGCTCTACGACCGGGGCACCCAGTTCGGCCTGAAGACGGGCGGCAACGCCGACGCCATCCTCATGTCCCTGCCGCCGGAAGTGACCTGGCCCTGAGGCGGCGGATCGGGGAACAAATTCCTGATCCGGAAACGCCCAAAACCCGCCGTCACCCTTTTGTCAGGGCCTCGCCTCCCGGCGCCGGTAGAGGGCCCAGGTCGTCCCCGACAGGCCCCAATGGGGGAAAACCTCGACCAAGCGGTAGGCGGCCACCCCGGACCGCCCATGGGTGCGGTAAATAACCGGTTTTGGCCGCTGGCGGCCGGAACGGCCGTCGATGAACCAATCGGCGGGCGGGCCCGCGTCTTCCGCCACCGGCACGAAACTGACCGTCCCCTCCAGGCCCCGGGCGCGGGCGTGGTGGACGATCAGGGTGGCGACGGAAAATTCGGGGTATCCAGCCACCGTGACGGGCCCCGGCGAGCGATCGGCGATCAGGTCCAGGGCTTGGCCGTAGTGTCCCCGGCCCGCCGCAAAGAAGGAATCAAGGAGCAGGGCGTTGCCGATGGCGAAACCGGCCAGCGCCACGGCCGCCATCGCCTTGCCGGCCGCCCCTTGGCCCGCCAGCAGGGAAAGGCCGCGGGCGGCGAGGATGAGGGCGAACAGCCCATGGACGATGAAATAGCGCGGCCATACGGGCCAGGGCGACTCGATAACGATCAAGGCCAGCGGGAAAACCAGGACCATCAACAGGAAAAAAACCCAGGATGCGTCGCCCCGCCGGGCCAGCCACCAGACCGTGAGGGCACCCAGTGCCGGGGCCGCCAGGGCCAGGGCGTGAATGGCCGCGCCGCCCCCATAGGCGTCGATGCCGAAGGTGAGCAGGGTGAGGATGGCCGCCGAGCCCGCCGCGTCGGCGGGCGGCGCGCCGCCGATCATCCAGTTGTTCCAGGCCACGATGGCGAAGGCCTCGAAGGCGATCAGGGGTGCGCCGAAGAGAACGACCAGCCCGGCCGCGGTGGAGACGGCCGAGCCATGGCGCGAATAAAGCGCCATCGCGGCCCAGGCCCCGAGGGCCGCCAGGACCGGGAGGAAGGTCGGGTGGGAGGCCAGCCCCAACAGGGAAACGGCGGCGAACGCGACCGCCTTCAGGCGGCCGGGCCGCTCCAGGTAGGTCTCCATCAGCCAGGCGGCGGCCAGCGCCGCCAGCAGCATGACCCCGTAGCCCCTGGCCTCGCTGGAATAGTGGACCATTGGATAGCTGACGGAGACCAGGCCCGCCGATATCAGGCCCTGCAGGGGGGTCCGCCGCCAGCCGATGGCCGCCGCCACGGCGACGGTGGCGACGCCGGCGAAGACCGACAGCGCCCGGTAGGCCAGCGGCCCGGCGCCGGGTCCCACCAGGGCCAAATAGAGCGTGTTGACGGGGTGGGTGTTGTCATGGAAGAGGAGCGCCACCCTGTCCCCAAGCGTGGGCCAGGTCATGGCCAGCGCCAGGTTGTCGAGGGACCAGATCTCGTCGAGCCAGAGGTCCCCGTCCGCCGCCACCAGCCTGATCGCGGCGGCGGCGGCGAGAAGGACGCCGAGCAGGAGCACGGCTCCCGGGAAGCGGAATGAAACCCCCGTCGGCTGGTCGTCGGCCATCGGCGCCAACCCCTGCCTATCCGAGCACGTTATAGCGGACGATGCACCAGATCGCCCAGAGGCCGTCCTTCCAGGTGATTTTCTTGCCTTCCCCGTAGGTGCGGCCGTCATAGCCGATCCCCACTTCGTAGAACCTGGGCTTGAGGCGCGCGATCTTGGCCGTCACTTCGGGCTCGAAACCGAACCGGGATTCGCGGAGCTCGATGCGCTCCAGGAGCTCCTTGCGGAAGACCTTGTAGCCGGTCTCTATGTCCGTCAGGTTGAGGCCGGTGAGCATGTTGGAGAGCAGGGTCAGCGCCTTGTTCCCCACCCAGTGCCAGAAATGGAGCACCCGCATGGATTCCGTGGAGCGGAACCGGGACCCGTAGACCACGTCGGCCCGGCCCTCGATGATCGGCTTCAGCAGCTTGGCGTAATCGGCGGGGTTATATTCCAGATCGGCGTCCTGGATGAGGACGATGTCCCCCCGCGCTTCGCCGATGCCCGTCCCCACGGCGGCCCCCTTTCCCCGGTTGTCCGGGTGGCGGAATACCCGCACCCGGCCGTGCTCGGCGGCCAGGGCCTGGGCGATCTCGAAGGAGCCGTCGCCCGAGCCGTCGTCGACGATGATGACGTCCAGTTCCAGGCCCAGGGTGTCGGCGGCCAGGACCCGGGAGACGATCTCGCCCAGGGTCTGGCGCTCGTCGCAACAGGGAATGACGACGGAAAGGATCAAATGCTGCGCTCCCCGGTCGGCCTCGGAAGATGTGTCAATTTTGGAACGATAACGCATCTTCCCAAGTCAAGGAAATCCGCGGCAAGCCCGTCAAGGCCCGGCCAGACGGTCCCTGAATCGGGCAAGCGCCACAAGGCGTTTGAGCAGGCGTTCGGCGACGAAGGCGTTTCCCCGCACGGTGTAGTGTCCTTTGGAGTCCAGGAATCCGGGGATGGCTTTCTGGATGAAAAGCCCGGGCACCGCGTCGGCCGGCAGGGCGCGGAAGGGCTCCACCAGGTCTATGAACTCGATCCCGAGGGCGGCGGCCTGGGCCCCGAGGAATTCCCGCCAGGGATCGGAGTCCGGTCCCGAGTAATCCCCCTCGACGGGCAGGTAGAGGACGACCGACAGGCTGCCGGCGGCATCGTTCAGCGCCTTGAGCTGGGCGAGAATGGCCCCGAGAACGCCACGGGTCTCCTCGTCGCTCAACCGCCCGCCTGGAAGCGAGCCCGCCGACAGCTTCCTCAGGATGAACTCCGTCACCTTGAGGCGGGAGGCGAAATCGAGGACCGGCTTGTAGAAGGGCAGGGACGGCACGGGCACGCCTTCGAGGGCCAGTTTCCCGTCCCTGATCCGGAGCCGCGGTTTGGGGGTGCCGAGGAAGGTGGTCAGGCGCAGGCGCTCGATGTCGGCGGTGACCAGGGCCAGCACGTGGGCGTCGTGCTCATATTGCGTCCCGTCGCGCCTGTACCAGAGGAAGGCCTGGTCGACTCCATAGCCGCCCTGGCCCATGTTCACGGCCTCGATGCGTCCCTCCAGCCGGGCCAGGCGCCGGCACCAGGCGTCGGCGTTGCCGACGCCGTAACCCAGCGTGAACGAATCCCCCGAACAGATGACGCGGACCTTTCCCTCGGGCCGGCGCCGGGTCACGTCCTCGCCGCCCCGAAAGCCCTGTCCGTTGATGTCGAGGGCGAGGCCGGGGCCGTACATGTCGGGAATTTTGACATTCGGCGCGTTGACCCAGCCCAGCAGGCCGTCGTGGATGGTGTGGAGGCGTTCCGCCAGCGCCTCTCGGGCGCGTGCTTCCATCGCCGCTTCCCCCCAGGCGAGGTAGAGGCTGGATCCGCCCTCCACGGCGAGAAACAGCCCCGCCAGAACCAGGAGATTGACGGCGCCGATGGTGAGGGCACGCCTTAATTTAGATATCTGCGTCACGCCGTTTCATCCAGGTTTCCCCCCGATGATCAGCCGCCGAAAATAAGTTTCTCCCGTTCGTAGAGGCGGGCGGCCAGGGCCAACAGGACGAGGGCGGCGGCCGTGGTAAAGCCCATGGAAACCAGGACGTCGAGGGCGGCCACCGCCTCGTTCCGCATGACCCGGCCCAGGAGCAGGGTCTGGGAAAACACAGGCACGGCCATCATCCAGTCATGGGCCCGGACCGGGGCGAACACCAGGACCATGCCCGGTATGGCCGGCACCAGCGGCAGAAGGCCGAGATAGGTCTGGGCCTCCTTGAAGCTTTGGGTGGAGATGGCGATGATGAACTGGACGCCGACGGCCACCATCATCAGGGGCAGGGAGACCAAGAGTATTCCCAGCACCACCGGCGCCCCGAGGGATTGGGCGAAACCGTCCCCGCCCACCCAATCGAAGATGGCCTTGAAGGCGATGAGCTGGACGGCGACGGCGGCCGCCGTGTAGAGCAGCGCCGCCAGGAACTTGCCCAGCATCAGGCCCCACCTTTCCACCGGGTTGATGAGCAGCGGCTCGAGGGACCCCCGCTCGCGCTCGCCAGACGTGGTGTCGAGCGCCAGATAGACCCCCCCCATGAACAGGTTGAAGATGAACAGCGGCGGCACCATGAACAGGAAAATGTCGGTAATGTGGGCGCCCGACGTGACGTTGACGGTCTCGATGGCGAGCGGTTGCAGCTTCCTGAAGTCGACGCCGCGCTCCGCGATCCGCTGACCCCAGACCCGCTGATTGTAATCGCCGAGGAGCCCCGCCATCAGGTTCAGCGCGATCAGGCCCGGCAGTCTTGACGAATTGGCGATGACCTTGATCGAGGCCGTCCGCTGGGCCTGGAAGTTGGCGGAAAAGTCCTCGGTTATGACGAGGGCGGTTTCCACGTCGCCCCGGCTTACGGCGTCGAAGGGATCGTCCATGGCGTCGCGGACGTTGACGCCCCGTCCCTCCAGATAGGCGATGAGGTCCGGCGCCCGCTCGCCGCCCTGGACGAGGAGGTCGATCCGGGCATCGCGCCCGGCCACCGTCACCTTGGTGACCATGGAGATCATCAGGCCGAGGAGGATGGGGCCGAGCAGCGGATAGATCAGGGCCACCAGCAGGGACCGCCGGTCGCGGGCGTTGTCTATCACCTCCTTGGCGAATACCACCAGGATGCTGCGCCAGGTGGCGGCGGCCCGGTGTCTCACCGCTCCCCTCCGGTGACCGACAGGAACATTTCTTCCAGGTCGTCCTCGCCGGTCCGCGACAGGAGCTCATCGATGGAACCTTGCGCCACCACCCTTCCCCCGGAGATGATCACGATGTGGTCACAGATGGACGCCACCTCGTGCATGAGGTGGCTGCAAAAGAGCACGCAGCGGCCCTGGTCGCGGATGTTTCGGATCAGCCCGTGGACGACGCGGGAACTGGCGAGATCGAGGCCGTTGGTCGGTTCGTCGAGCAGCAGGTTCCTGGGCTCGTGGATCAGGGCGCGGGCCAGGGCCACCTTGCGCACCTGGCCCTTCGAGAAACCCTTGGCCGGGCGGTCGGCGAACTCGGTCAGCCCCAGGGTCTCGATCAGCTCGCCGATGCGGCGCTCCAGGTCCTTGCCGTTCATGCCGTGCAGCCGGCCGAAATAGCGGACGTGCTCCCGCGCGGTTAGCCGGGGATAGAGCCCCCGGGTATCGGGAAGCACGCCGATGCGGCGCTGGACTTCGCGGCGGTTGGTTATGGTGTCCAGGCCGTCGACTCTGGCCGAGCCGGAATCCGGGCGCATCACCGTATAGATGATGCGCAGCACCGTGGTCTTGCCGGCGCCGTTGGGACCGATCAGGCCGGTCACCTGGCCGTCGCGCGCGGTGAAGCCGATGCCGTCGAGCGCCGTCACCGTGCGGAATCTCTTGTGCAGGTTTTCTGTCTGGATCATGGCATGGGGCCGGGAGTCCGGGTTCCCCGGAACTTAGCGGAAAGTGACGTCGAACCGGAAATTTTCGAGTCCGGACTGTCCCGGGTTCGCCGCCGGGCTGCGCCGGTCGGCGCCCGGCCCTGACAAGGTCAGCGGCGGGTATTGGCGGTGGAGAATTGATCGCCCGTGGTCACGCCGACGCTGTTGAGAACCACGCCCGATACGACGGCAATGACGATCGCCGCGGCGATGCCCATCCACAAGGACTTCATGGGACGCTTCCCCCTATCCAACTCGATGGCCGGATTGTACGACATCGGGCGCGGGATTCAAACCGGCTTGCCCTTGGACAGGTCCTTGCCGGGACGTTATGCTCGGCTTTCTCTTGGAAATAGCGGGATCCATGGAATGTCGGACGAGCAGGGACAGAATCCCGATAGTGCCTCGGAAACCTTCATCGAGCAACTGGAGGCAGCGGGTTTCTTCAAGCAGATCAAGAATCTGGAAACCAACCTCAAGACCATTGCCGAAGACTTGGTCAGCCTCGGGCAAAAGGCGACCCAGCGTTTGGAGGAAACGGAAAGCCTGGCGGCGCACGTCCTTGCCGTCGAATCGATTCTCGCGGTCATGTTGAATTCCAATCCCCTGGACGCGGACCAGGTCAGGGCCGCCGTCACCGAAAAAACCGCCGGTCTATCCGGAAA
>JADFTO010000091.1 GCA_022560215.1 Pseudomonadota bacterium
CCGACCGCTTCATCGATCACGACAAGCCGGACCTTCAGTACGAGGCGGCGGGCCTTCGCGCCTCCCATATCGTCGCCACCGCGCTCGGCGCGCTGGGCCGCGATGCCAGGATCGCCAAACCCTCCGTCGCCAAACCCTCAAGAGCCTAAACCCTCCAGAGCGTAGAGCCATGGGCAAGACCCGCCTCGACCGGTTGCTGGTCGAGCGCGGCCTGGCCGAAAGCCGGACCCGGGCCCGGGCCCTGGTCATGGCCGGGCGGGTCTACAGCGGCACCCGGCGCCTCGACAAGCCGGGCGTGAGCGTGGCCGCCGACGCCCCGTTAAGCGTCAAGGGCCCCGATCACCCCTGGGCGTCCCGGGGCGGCGTCAAGCTGGCCCACGGGCTCGATCACTTCGGCATCGATCCCGCCGGCCTGGTCTGTCTGGACGTCGGCGCGTCGAGCGGGGGCTTCACCGACGTCCTGCTGAGCCGAGGCGCCGACCGCGTCTACGCCGTCGACGTCGGCCACGGGCAACTGGCCTGGAGGCTCAGGGAGGACGAGCGCGTGGTGGTGCTGGAGCGCACCAACGTGCGGGCGCTGACGCCGGAGCTGATCCCCGAGGCCCCGGGCCTGATCGTCTGCGACGTGAGTTTCATCGGCTTGCGGACGGCCCTGCCACGGGCCCTGGACCTGGCGCCGCCGGGGGCCCATCTGGTGGCCCTGATCAAGCCCCAGTTCGAGGTGGGCAAGGGCAGGGTCGGCAAGGGCGGCGTGGTCCGCGACCCGGCGCTGCACCGCGACGTGACGGAAAATATCCGGGCCTGGATCGAGGGGCGTCCCGGCTGGTCCGTCCAGGGCGTCACCGAAAGCCCCATCGAGGGGGCGGACGGCAACAAGGAGTTCCTCATCGCCGCCCGGTTGGAAGGGGAACTAACTTAAGAAATTCGGCTTTTCAGCCGCCGCACTGGGCCTTGTGGCGCAGCAGGTGGTCGGCGAGCACGATGGCCAGCATGGCTTCGGCGACCGGCACGCCGCGGATGCCGACGCAGGGATCATGGCGGCCCTTGGTGACGATTTCCGTCTCCTCGCCGTCCTTGGTGATGGTGGGCTGGGGGATGGGGATGGAGCTGGTGGGCTTGAGGGCGAGGCGGGCCACGATGTCGTCGCCGTTGGAAATGCCGCCGAGCAGGCCGCCCGCGTTGTTGGTGAGGAAAGTTGGCTTGCCGTCCACCATGCGGATGGCATCGGAGTTTTCCGGCCCCGTCAGCGCCGCCGCCCCGAACCCGGCGCCGATCTCAACCCCCTTGACCGCGGGGATGCTCATCAGGGCCTTGGCGATGTCCCCGTCCAGCTTGTCGAAGACCGGCGCTCCCAGGCCCGCCGGTACGCCCCGGGCCTCCACCTCGACCACGGCGCCGGTGCTCGAGCCTGCCTTGCGGATGCCTTCGAGGAAAGTCTCCCATTCCTTGGCCGCCTCGGCGTCGGGGCACCAGAAGGGGTTCTTGTCCAGCTGGTTCCAGTCCCAGCGCTCGCGGTCTATCTTCAGGCCCCCCATCTGGACCATGGCGGCGCGGATGGTGATGCCGTCGCCCAGAACCTTGCGCGCGATGGCCCCGGCGGCGACCCGCATGGTGGTTTCCCGGGCGCTGGCCCGGCCGCCGCCCCGGTAATCGCGGATTCCGTATTTCTTGTAGTAGGTGTAGTCGGCGTGGCCGGGGCGGAACTTGTCCTTGATGTCATCGTAGTCCTTGGGCCGGGTGTCCTCGTTGACGATGTAGAGGCCGATGGGGGTGCCCGTGGTCTGGCCCTCGAAGACGCCGGAGATGATCTGCACCTTGTCCGGTTCGCGGCGCTGGCTGGTCCAGTGGGAGCGCCCGGGCCGGCGCCGGTCCAGGTAGAATTGGATGTCGTCCTCGGCAAGCGGGATCAGGGGCGGCACCCCATCGACCACGCAGCCGATGGCCGTGCCGTGACTTTCGCCGAAGGTAGTGACCCGAAACAGGTGGCCGAAGGTATTGCCGGACATGGGTGCCTACGCTTGCCAGAAGCGCCCTACACGACCGAGATGTCGGGGGCGTCGACGGCCTTCATGCCGACCACGTTGTAGCCGCAATCCACGTGGTGGGTCTCGCCCGTGACCCCGCTGGACAGGTCGCTGAGCAGGTAAAGCCCGGCGCCGCCGATGTCGTCCTGGGTGACGTTGCGCCTGAGCGGCGAGTTGTACTGGTTCCATTTGAGGATGTAGCGGAAATCCCCGATGCCAGAGGCCGCCAGGGTCTTCATGGGGCCGGCGGAAAGGGCGTTCACCCGGATGTTGCGTTTCCCTAAGTCCTCGGCCAGGTAGCGCACGCTGGCTTCCAGGGCGGCCTTGGCCACGCCCATGACGTTGTAATGGGGCATCACCCGTTCCGAGCCGGCGTAGGTCAGGGTGAGCAGGCTGCCGCCGTCGGCCATGAGGGGCACCGCCCGCTGGCAGAGCGCGGTGAAGGAATAACACGAGATGGTCATGGTCGAGACGAAGTTCTCGGGCGTGGTGTCGATGTACTTGCCCTTCAGCTCATCCTTGTCGGAATAGGCGATGGCGTGAACCAAAAAATCCAGCTTTCCCCAACGCTCCCTTAAGGATTCGAACACCGCGTCCGTGCTCGCATCATCGGTCACGTCGCAGGGCAGGACCAGCTCGGAGCCCACCGATTCGGCCAAGGGCTTGACCCGTTTCAACAGGGCCTCGCCCTGGTGGGTGAAGGCCAGTTCGGCGCCATGGGCGTGGACCGTTTTGGCGATGCCCCAGGCGAGGGAACGGTCGTTGGCGACGCCCATGATCAAGCCCTTCTTGCCGGCCATCAGCGGCTGGGAATCCGTCATCAAAACCTCACTCGAAAAAATGCCCGCCCCGAGGCGGCCTCAGGGCGCATCGTACACGAAACCGGTGATAAGGCAAAAAGGAGGTCCCGCCCGGAATTCAGGGAATGGGCGGGGGAGGGGACGAACCGCCGGGCCCGGGTGGGAATGAACCCGCCGATGGCCGGGCGGTGTTCCAGGGACGGCTTCGCCGGTTTCCGGCGGGGCCCGCCTTACTGGATGATTTTCCAGCTGCCGTCGGGCTGGCGGCAGGCGCGGCCGACGGCCGTCTCGTCGCGCCCGTCCACGTAGATGGTGGTTTCGTACTCGCGGCAGTATGCGCCCTCGGCGGTCTGATAGGTGCGGGTCGGCTTGAAGGTGCCCGAATTGCCGGAATCCGGGTTGCGCCAAGTGGAGGACTGATAGATTTTGTTGTTTTCCAGCGAGGACTGGGCGGTGCGCTGGGCGTAGAGCTTGTCGGCCTTGTCCAGGGACTTGCCGATCTCACTGCCGGCCCAGGCGCCGGCCAGGGTGCCGATGGCCACGGCGGCCAGCTGGCCCTTACCGCCGCCCACCTGCGAGCCGATGAGGGCGCCGACGCCGGCGCCGCCGATGGCGCCTAGGATCTGTTTCGGGTTTTTTTCAAAGTCGGCGCAGCCGGCCAGCAACAGGACGGCGAGCCCGGTCGCGGGGATTAATCTCATTGTCCGTTCTCCTTGTCAGCGGATGCTTAGGCGTCGCGGCGGGGGAACCTTCCCATGAGATAGAAGCCCCGCGGTGTCCGGTCAAGGGAGGGACACCCGCCGGACAGCCAGTATAATGGAAGCGCGCCCGCTTGACTTATATTATAACGAGATCGTTACTAAATTTGTAACGCCAAGGACCCCATGACGGACACGAGTGGCACGGATCCGATCGCCCTGTTCAAGGCCTGGTTCGCCGAGGCCGAGAAGTCCGAGCCCGTCAACCCCAACGCCATGACCCTGGCCACCGCCACTTCCCAGGGCTGGCCGTCGGCGCGCGAGGTGCTGCTCAAGGGAGTGGACGAACGCGGCTTCACTTTCTACACCAACCTCGGCAGCCGCAAGGCGGTGGAGATCCGGGAAAATCCCCGGGCCGCGCTCTGTTTCTACTGGAAGTCCCTGAAGCGCCAGGTTCGCGTGGAGGGAGCCGTAGAGCTAGTGACCGACGCCGAGGCCGACGCCTACTTCGCGACCCGTTCCAGGCTGGCCCGGATCGGGGCCTGGGCCTCCAGGCAGTCGGCGCCCCTGGAAGGGCCGTTGGGGCTGGAAATGAGAGTGGCCAAATACACCGCCAAGTTCAACATCGGCGCCATTCCCCGCCCGGATTTCTGGTCCGGATACCGGGTGGTGCCGGAATCGATCGAGTTCTGGCGGGAGAAGCCGTCCCGGCTGCACGAGCGGATCCTTTACTCGAGAACGCCTGACGGCTGGCGCTCGGAAAGGCTGTACCCGTGAGTCCGAACCCTAAGGCACGGTCATGAACCAGGGACCGGCGGCGGCCGCGGCGCCCGTTTCCCTTTCCCCGGAAAGGGCCGGGCGTCTCATGAAGCTGGCCACCTATGCCTCGGTCTCGGTGGCATTGGTGCTCATCGCCGCCAAGTTCGCCGCCTGGCTGGCGACCGACGCGGTCAGCATGCTCTCCACCTTGATCGATTCCCTGCTCGACGCGGGGGCGTCGCTGGTCAACCTGGTTGCGGTCCGCAAGGCCCTGCAACCGGCCGATTACGAACACCGTTTCGGGCACGGCAAGGCCGAACCCCTGGCGGGGCTGGCACAGGCCGCCTTCATCTGCGGATCGGCGGCCTTCCTGTTGATGGAGGCCGTGGAACGCTTCGTCCATCCAAGGGAAATCGAAAACACCGATTTCGGCTACGCCGTGATGGTCTTCGCCATCGTGGTGACCATCGCCCTGGTGGTCTTCCAGCGCTCCGTGGTGCGGAGAACCGGGTCCACGGCCATCCGCGCCGATTCCCTGCATTACAGCATGGACGTGATGGTCAACGTCAGCGTCATCGTCTCCCTGCTTTTGGCGACCAACGCGGGATGGCTGTGGGCCGATCCCCTGTTCGCCATCGTCATCGCCGGCTACATCGTGCGCGGCGCCATGAGCATCGGGCGCCAATCCCTCGATCTCCTCATGGACCGGGAATTGTCCGAAGAGGACCGGCGGCGCATCCACGACCTGGCCGTTTCCCATCCAGGGGTCCTTGATGTGCACGACATGCGCACCCGGTCGTCCGGACAAAACCAGTTCATCCAGTTGCATCTGGAGATGGACGGAAAGATCAGCCTGATCGAGGCCCACGAAATCTCGGAAGAGGTCATGGACAGGATCGAAGGCGCCTTTCCCAACGCCGAGGTGATCATCCACGAGGACCCGGAAGGGGTGGACGAATCCCGCGACACGTTCAAGGCGGAGAGTCCGTCTCCATTGGGAAAATGATAAAATAACGCCGCCGCCAGCGGCTGAAACCGCGCTTCAGCCGGAACCGGCGGCCGGACCGACCGGGATGCAAAGCGAAACCATCCGTTTCCTCTCCCGCGCCGAGACCTTCGGCGTGAGCGGCGTGCGGCGGATCGAAACCCACGTCTCCATCGTCTTCCTGGCCGGCCAGCGCGCCTACAAGCTCAAGAAAGCGGTCCGCTTTCCCTATCTCGATTTCTCCACGCCCGAGCTGCGCCGCGCCGCCTGCGAGGCCGAGGTGGCCATCAACCGGCGCACCGCACCCGGAATGTACCGGGGCGTGGTGCCGGTCAGCCGCGACGATAGCGGCGGCCTTCGCCTCGGCGGCGAAGGCGAGGCCGTGGACTGGCTGGTGGAAATGGCGCGCTTCGAGCAGGACGACCTGTTCGACAGCCTGGCCCGGCGGGGCGGCCTGGACCGCCGCCTGATGGAGGAAACGGCAGAGGTTATCGCTGAGTTCCACCAGGGTGCCCGGAAGCGGATGGAAAGCGGCGGCGCCGACGCCATGGCGGCCATCATCGACAACAACGCCGCCTGTTTCGGCCAACACGGCGGCGATGCGCTCGGCCGGGCCACGGTGGAAAGCCTGAACGCCGCCTCGCGGCGCGTCCTCGATCGCACGGGCGGCATGCTGGACAAGCGGCGGTCTGCGGGACTGGTCCGGCATTGCCACGGGGACCTGCACCTGGGGAACATCGTCCTCGTGGAGGGCCGGCCCACCCTGTTCGACGCCATCGAATTCAACGTTCTCTTCGCCGGCATCGACGTCCTTTACGATCTCGCCTTCCTGCTCATGGACCTGGACCACCACGGCCTGGGACGGCTCGCGTCCATCGTGCTGAACCGCTACCTGGACGTCACCGGGGACGAAGACGGGCTCGCTGCGCTGCCCCTGTTCCTGTCGCTCCGAGCCGCCGTCCGCGCCCACGTGAAGGCGGCCACGGGGGCGGGCCCGGGCGACCCCGATCGGGCCGCCGGCCTCAGGGCCGAGGCCGGACGCTACCTGGAGGCCGCGCTCCGCTATCTTTCGCCGCCGCCGCCCCGTCTGGTCGCCGTCGGCGGGCTTTCCGGCAGCGGCAAGTCCCGCCTGGCACGGGAGCTGGCGTCCATGCTCGGCGCCAGGCCCGGCGCCCGGGTGGCGCGCAGCGACGTCCTGCGCAAGCGCCTGGCGGGGGTCCCGGCGACGACCCGGCTCGGAGCCGAGGGCTACACGGAATCCATGACCGAAAAAACTTACGAAACCCTGTTCGACGTTGTGGGCAAAGCCCTGGAATCCGGTCATTCGGCCATCGCCGACGCCGTCTTCGCCAGGCCCGGCCAGCGCCGCGCCATCGCCCGGGTGGCGGAAAGGGCGGGCGTGTCCTTCCAAGGCCTGTGGCTGGAAGCGCCGAGACGGATCCTCGAACAAAGGGTCAGGGAGCGGACGCTCAACCCCTCGGACGCCACGCCCGAGGTGATCCGCGAGCAGCTCGGATACGATCTCGGCCCCATGGAATGGGAACGGGTGGACAGCTCGGGCGAGCGTCAACGGACGGTGGAGACCGCCGTCGGCCTGCTCGGGCCCCGCATGCTCGACGGGACCCTTTAGTCCCCCGGGCGATCGTGGTAAATTTACAAGGAGCCGGGCGACAGGGGCGAAGGATTCGAAACCATGTCCATCAGAACCATGCTGGTTCCCCTCGACGGAAGCGAAGCGGCCGGATCGGCCCTGAATCTTGCTTTCATCACCGCGGCCGACCTGGAAGCCCACGTGGACGTCCTGCACGTCGGCGCCGACCCCAGGGACGCGGTTCCCCTGCTCGGCGAAGGCATGTCCGGGGCCATGATCGAGGAAATGATCGAAATGGCGGAGGCGGGCGCCAAGGAAAAGGCGGCGACGGCGCGCGCCATGTTCGACACGGCGGTCTCCAAGCACGGCATCCCGGTCGTCGAGGGACCCGCGGGGAAGGATGGGGCGTCGGCGGCTTGGATCGAGGACACGGGACGCGAGGAGGAAGTCGCCGTCTGGCGGGGAAGGCTTACCGACCTGATCGTCGTCGGCCGGCCGACGGGAGAGTCGGACGCTTCCAGGACCATGACCCTGAAAGCTTCCCTCACCGAAACCGGCCGCTCCGTTCTGGTGGCGCCGCCGGTGTGTCCCGAGACCCTCGGGCGCAAGGTCGCCGTGTCCTGGAACGGCAGCCGGGAGGCGGCCCGCGCCGTCGCCAACGCCCTGCCCCTGATCGAACGATCGGGAAGCGTGGTGATCCTTACCGCCGATACCGACCGCACATCCGTCTCCATGGCGCCGGAACTGGCCTCTTACCTGGCTTGGCACGGGATCACGGCGGAGCCCAGGACCTTCTCGCCCGAGGGCCGGGGGGTGGGCGAGGCCCTGCTGAAGGAATGCGCCGAGGTGAACGCCGACCTCCTGGTGCTCGGGGCCTATACCCGTTCGCGCATGCGCCAGATGTTGATGGGCGGCGTCACCACCCACGTGCTGGCCGAGGCGACGGTGCCGCTGTTCATGACCCGTTGATCCGGGCGCCCTAGGAAAAGAGGGGGCCCGGGGACGGCCGGCCGGCGTCCTCCTCCACCTTGAACTCCCCGCCCCAATAGGGGGCCAGCAGCGGCGCCACCTCCGGGAAGGGCCTGGAGCCGTCGATCCAGGCCCCTTCGGCCTGGTGTTCCAGGATCACCGGCATGCGCCCGTGGATATGGGCGATGGCCGGGGAGGGCGAGCACGTGATGATGGTGAAGAACTCGCCGTCCGTGAGCCCGGCCAGGGCCCAAAGTCCCGCGCCCCTGGGCGCGATGCGGCATTTCAGCTTCCTCCGGTCCCGGCGCCGCCATTCGAAATAGGCGCTGGCCGGGACCAGGCACCGGTTGGTGAGCAGGGGCCGGAAGGTCTTGCGCACCTCGATGGTTTCCGCCCGGGCGTTGATCAGGGGGCGGGAATCCCAGCTCGCCGGCAACCCCCAGCCGAGGACCAGGGGCCTCGGCCCGCCCGCGATCACCAGGGCGCGGTCGGTGGGACGCAGCTCTGACCCTGAGGGCAGGGGGGGAAGGGGAAGCTCGAGCCCGAAACGGCGGGCCACCTCTTCGGGCTTGGCGTCCATCTCGTAGCGCGAGCACATGGGCCGGATCATAGAGCGCTCTGAGGGAAGGGGCCAGGTTCCGTATACGTGGAAAATGCTCTAACCTGTCGGACATGGAGAGCATGGACAGGAAATCGGTCATCATCACCGGCGCCAGCCGAGGCATCGGCCACGCCACCGCCATGTATTTCCTGGACAGGGGCTGGCGCATTATCACCTGCTCGCGCGAGGACACGCCCGAGGAATGCAAGCGCGATCCCAACTGGACCCGCCACATTCCCACCGACCTGGCCGATTCCGCCAGCCTCGAGGCCTTCATCGCTAAAGCGGGCGAGGCCCTGGGCGACGGACCCCTGCACGCGCTGGTCAACAACGCCGGCATGTCGCCCAAGACGCCTTACAAGGAACGGCTCGGTTGCCTCAACGGCGACCTGGAAGCCTGGCGGGAGGTCTTCGAGATCAACTTTTTCGCCTCCCTCATCCTCTGCCGCGCCTTCGCCTCGGCCCTGCACAAGGGCAAGGGCTCGGTGGTCAACATCACGTCCATCGCCGGGCACATGATCCATCCCTTCGCCGGATCGGCCTATGCCGTTTCCAAGGCGGCGCTGTCGGCCATGACCCGGGAGCTGGCCAACGAGTTCGCGGCCCTGGACGTGCGCGTCAACGCCGTCGCCCCGGGGGAGATCGAGACCGACATGATCCAGCCGGAATACACCAGCGAGGGACATTTGATTTTGCCCACGGGCTACCGCACCTGGATTTTCGTCGGTTCCTCGATGGGCTTGTCCTATTTCGGCAAGGAAGCGCCCGAGGGGCCGGGGGTGTTCCATCACATCTACATCCAGCCCGAAGCCTACCGGCACT
The DNA here is from genome assembly GCA_022560215.1 of Pseudomonadota bacterium. Classification (GTDB taxonomy): domain Bacteria; phylum Pseudomonadota; class Alphaproteobacteria; order Rhodospirillales; family 2-02-FULL-58-16; genus JADFTO01. The sequence continues at coordinate 9,250 of JADFTO010000091.1, forward strand.
ACATCGAAACCGGCGAATTTGCGGACAAGACGATACTGGTCATGGAGAACTATTCCGCCGGCTCGAAAGAAAACAACACCGCGGGCGCGCTCACCGGGGGCAAGGAATTCGACATCCTGCACGGGCACTTCGAAGACAAGCGAGTAGGCCTCGAAGTCGCGCTCAAGGATCTGGAGCGTTTCGAGGACGGCTGGGCCTATTTCAACTTCTCGAGCCCGAAGGGACTCAAGGAGACGGGCGCGGCCTTCCCCAAGCGCGTGTGCTGGGACTG
>JADFTO010000291.1 GCA_022560215.1 Pseudomonadota bacterium
CCGGCACTCCCACCTAGAGCATTTTCCACGTAAGTGGAAACATGCGATAAGCCGGCGCAGGCCGAGAGCGGCCAAAAGCAGAATTGAGACGCAATTCCATTTGAATGGAATTCGCGTCTGCGGATCAAGGCTTATCCAGGCGCCCGAGGGCCCAGGCCGCGGCGTCGCGGACGAGCCCGGATGGGTCCTCGAGACGGGCGCGGGCGGCGTCGGCCAGCGCGGGATCGGCGCTGTTGCCGATGGCGATGAGCACGTTGCGCACGAACCGCTCGCGCCCTGTGCGCTTGACCGCGGAGCCCGCGAACAGGAGGCGGAAGGCGGCGTCGTCGAGGGCGGCCAGCCGGTCCAGCGGCATATCGCCGGGGCCGGGGCCGAAGTCCTGGCCCTGACCTGCGAACTTGTTCCAGGGACAGACGGCCAGGCAGTCGTCGCAGCCGTAGATCCGGTTCCCCATGAGGCCCATGAGCTCAGGCTCGATGTCGCCCTTGTGCTCGATGGTGAGATAGGAGACGCAGCGGCCGGGGTCCATGCGGTAGGGTTCGGGCAGGGCGCCCGTGGGGCAGGCTTGGCGGCAGAGGTCACAGGACCCGCAGTGGTCCGCTTCCGGGACGTCGGGCTCGATCTCCAGGGTGGTGAAAACTTCCGCCAGGAACAGCCAGGACCCGAAACGCCGGGACACCAGGTTCGTGTGCTTGCCCTGCCAGCCCAGGCCGGCGCGCTGGGCCAGGGGCTTTTCCATGACGGGGGCCGTATCGACGAAGACCTTGACCCGGCAGTCATGGGCCTCGGCCATCCAGCGCCCCAGGGCCTTGAGCCCTTTCTTGAGGACCCGGTGGTAGTCGCGGCCCCGGGCGTAGACGCTGAGGGCCCCCAGCTCCGGCCTCTCCAGCGCCGCCAGGGGATCGCCCCGGGGCGCGTAGCTGGCGCCGAGGGCGACGACGGTCCGGGCCTCGGGCCAAAGCGCCCGGGGGTCGCTCCTGAGCTCAGGATTTCTCTCCATCCACGCCATGTCCCCGTGCAGGCCCCCGGCCAGGAACCGGGCCAGGTTGCGGGCATTCTTCTTGTCCGGGTCCGTGGCGGCGAAGCCGACGGCGTCGAAGCCGCATTCCCTGGCCTTCTCCTTGACGGCGCGTTTGATGCCAATACCCACCGTTTTCCTCGCCATCTGTCCCGGCTTCATGCTATCCAGCCGGCGCCCTTATAATATGTGTTTCTTGGGAGCCGGCATGGCCTTTCGCTACACAATTCTTTACGTCGCCCTGATCGTCGCCGTGAACTACGGGTTCACGGTGGCGCCGCTGGTGGCCCTGCCAGGGGGCGGGACGTGGCCGCCCATATCGCTCGCCGTCGGCTTCGTCTTCATCGCCCGGGATTACGCCCAGCGCGAGGTCGGCCACCGGGTCATCATCGCCATGCTGGCGGCCGGCATCATCAGCTACTTCATGGCCAGTCCCTTCGTCGCCGTGGCCAGCGTCGCCGCCTTCCTCATCAGCGAGTTCGCGGACTGGGCCGTCTACAGCTTCACCGGCCGCTCCTTCGCCCGGCGCGTGCTGCTCTCCAGCGCCGTCGGCACGCCCATCGACAGCGCCGTGTTCCTGGCCCTGATCGGCCAGTTCTCGGTGATCGGGGTCTTGGCCATGACGGCGAGCAAGATGCTGGGCGCGCTCCTCGTCTGGTGGATGATCCGCCGCCGCGAGGCGGTGGCGGGATGACGCGAGGAGGCTATCTGTTGGCGGTTTATCCCCGGCCCCGGTAAGGAGCCACATTCTGGTCGGGGATCCAGACGCCATCGGGGGGCTCTCCCGTCTGGTGGAAGACGTCGATGGGGATGCCGCCCCGGGGATACCAATAGCCGCCGATGCGCAGCCAGCGGGGCTCGATCGCGTCCACGATCTTGCCGGCGATGGCCACCGTGCAGTCCTCGTGGAAGGCGCCGTGGTTGCGGAACGACGCCAGGTAGAGCTTCAGGGACTTGCTTTCGACGATGCGCACCGCAGGCACGATGTCGATGACCAGATGGGCGAAGTCGGGCTGGCCGGTCAGCGGGCAGAGGGACGTGAATTCCGGGCACGTGAAGCGCACCAGGTAGGGGGATGAGGGGTGGGGGTTGACGACGCTCTCCAGTGTCGCCTCGTCGGGAGACGCCGGAATTCCGCTTGCCCGCCCAAGCTGGCTCAGGTTTTCGTAGATGTTATCGGCCATATCTTGTCACGCGGGCTCGATGTCGCCCGCCTCCAGCACGTCGAGCGCGGCCCTGGCGAAGGCCCCGAATTCGCCCCCGGTAATGGCCCGGCGCATGCCCGCCATCAGCTCCTGATAATAGTGCAGGTTGTGCCGGGTCAACAGCATCAAGCCCAGAATCTCCTTGGCGTTGACCAAATGGCTCAGGTAGGCGCGGCTGTAGTCGCGGCACGCCGGGCACGCGCAGTCCTCGTCCAGGGGACGGGGGTCGTCGGCGTGGCGGGCGTTGCGCAGGTTCACCTGGCCGCGGCGGGTGAAGGCATGCCCCGTTCGCCCCGACCGGGTGGGAAGCACGCAGTCGAACATGTCCACGCCGCGCCCGACGGCGCCGATCAGGTCGGCGGGCTTGCCCACTCCCATGAGATAACGGGGCCTGTCGGCGGGAAGGAGGGGCACCGTCGCGTCGAGCACGGCGAACATGGCGTCCTGACCCTCGCCGACGGCGAGCCCGCCGATGGCGTATCCGTCGAAGCCGAGACCGGTAAGCGCGGCGGCGGATTGTGCGCGCAGG
>JADFTO010000292.1 GCA_022560215.1 Pseudomonadota bacterium
TCCTGGTGACTCCCAGCGAAGCCAAACAACTTTACGACGAACTAGGAGAAAAAGCCTTATGAGTATCTGTCTTCTCATTCAACCGATTCATCAAAGCGGCATCGACGTGCTGGAAAAGGCGGGGCTTGAAGTCCGTCAGGCTTCAGCGGTAACCATGGACGTGGTGGCCAAGGAGATCGAACCTGCCGTAGCCGCGATCACGCGCAACGCCGGATTAAACAGGACCGCCATGGAAGCCGCCAAGAACCTGCACGTCCTCGGCAACCACGGCATCGGCGTTGACCCCGTTGACGTGGATCATGCCACGGAAATCGGCCTTCCCATCATCTTCACCCCCTATGGCAACGTTGAGTCCGTGGCCGAGCACGCCGTGTCCCAGATGCTTGCCATCACCAAGCGGGTGCGCGAGGCGGACCGTGCCGTGCGCGAGGGAAACTACGATTACCGCTACACAGGTGATTTCTGCGAGTTGAATGGGCGCACGCTGGCCATCATCGGCTTCGGGCGCACGGGTATCCGCACGGCCGAGATCGCCAAGGCCGGCTTTTCCATGAAGGTGAAGGTATACGACCCCTACATCGATGCCTCGGCCATGGCGGAGCGCGGCATGGAGAAGGTGGACGACCTGGACGCGCTTCTGGCCGAGGCGGACGTGGTCTCGCTTCACCTGCAACTGACGCCGGAAACCCGGAACCTGATGACCCGTGAACGGATCTTCTCCATGCGAAAGGGATCCCTGCTGGTCAACACGGCGCGTGGCGCCTTGGTCGACGCGGATGCCCTGGTGGAAGCCCTGGAAAGCGGACATCTGCGGGGCGCAGCCATGGATGTGTTCGACCAGGAGCCCCTGCCCCTGGATCACCCCTACATCAAGACCGATGGCCTGGTGATGTCGCCCCATATCGCCGGCGCCACGGAGGAATGCCTGGAGCGCACCGCCTTCCAGACCGCCACCCAGGTGGTGGACGTTCTAGAAGGCCGGCGCCCGGACAACATGGTGAACCCCGACGTGTGGGAGCGCCGCCGCTTCGCGTGAGCGCCGCCGGGAAACTTCGGAACCCAATAAAATGTCGGACGGACCCGAGGTCCGTCCGCGAAAAACAGGAGATACCACGATGATCAAAAGCAACCCGGTGAAGGCACTTCTCAAAGACGGAAAACCGGCCTTCGGGACGTGGATCACGCTTTCACCCCATCCCCGGACCGTGAAGATTTTCGCGTCCAGCGGTCTCGACTTCGTTATTTTGGAGATGGAACACACGGATTTTTCCGTTGCCACGATTTCGACCCTTTCCATGCTGGCCCGCGAGGCCGGCCTGGTTCCCATCGTGCGCACGCCCGGCACGCTGAAGGCCCATGACCTGACGCGGGCGCTGGACGGCGGCGCTCAGGGCCTTCTGCTGCCCTCCATCGACACGGCCGGGCAGATCGAGGAAATCATCACGGCGACCAAGTACTATCCCCGCGGCAACCGCCCCATGAACCTCAAGGGGCCGCACACGGACTACTTCACCGATTGGAAGCCGGCCGAAATCATTGCCCACCTGAACGAGCAGACCATGTCCGTGGTGTTGGTGGAAACTCAGAAGAGCATCGACAACCTGGATGCCATCTGCAAGGTCGACGGTGTCGATGCGGTGATGATCGGACCCGACGATCTGTCCCAGGACCTGGGCGTGCCCGGCGAGATGGGGAACCCGAAACTGCTGGAAGCCTTCGACGTGATTTTTGACATCTGCAAGGCCAACGGCGTCCCCTACGGATTGAGCTGCCACACCACCGACATGGCCCGCAAGTGGGTCGAGAAGGGTTGCACTTGGCTTCCCTATTCCAACGACGCAGCCATGGTCATGAACGCCATCCGCGTCGCAGTTCCCGAGCTGATGAAAATCGGAGGCCGCTCCTCATGACCGACCGCCAAGACCGGCCGCTGGGTATCCAACCCCAGCAGGTGGCCGGAAAGACGATGAAGGCCGTTCAGATGTACAGCCCCTATGGTTACCGGGGCAAGATCGGCCTTATCGTCCCGTCCACCAACACCATCAACGAGCCCGAATTCAACCTGGCCGCGCCGCGCGGCGTCTCCATTCACAGCGCGCGGATCAAGCTTCTGGGTAAGGCGACGAATGAATCCTACCTGAAGATGGTGGACGAAACCGATCGCGCGGCGGCCGAGCTGGCCACCGCCGAGGTCGATGTCATTGCCTGGGGATGCACGTCAGGCTCGTTCATCGTTCCGCGCCAGGAAATCGAGGCGAAGATGGAGAAGGCGTCGGGCATCCCCTCGGTGACCACGTCCAGCGCCGTCGTCGTCGCCTTGCGGGCGCTGGGCGCGAAACGCGTGGCGCTGGGCACTCCGTACATTGATTTCGTCAACGAAGCCGAAGTCAAATACCTGGAAGACGCCGGGTTCGAGGTCGTCTCCGCCTACGGCATGCAATTGGGCGAAACCCAGGAGGAACGACGGGGCATCGGCCGGGTGCCTCCGGAGTCCCTCTATAGACTCGTCCGCTATATCGACCGGCCGGACGCGGATGTGATTTTCCTGAGCTGCACGAACCTGGCGACCTTCGAAATGATCGAGGAACTGGAGGTCGAAGTCGGCAAGACGGTCATCACCAGCAACCTGGCCACCTTCTGGCGCTGTCTCAGAATCATGGGACTGCCCGATCGTATCGAAGGCTTCGGACGGCTTCTCAAGGAATTCTGAGTCAACAACGAGGTCGACGGAAAA
>JADFTO010000092.1 GCA_022560215.1 Pseudomonadota bacterium
CGGCGCAGGCAGCGGCCTGGGCCGCGCCGTCCATGGGGCCGCCGCCGTCGAAGAGGACGGCGTCGATTCCCGCCCCGACCAGGGCGTCGCGTGCGTTTAAGTCCCGGCAGGTGCCGGCCACGGTCCAGCCGTCGGCGAGCAGGGTTAAGGCCAGGGCTTGGCCTGTGTAGCCGAGGCCGAAACAGAAAAGGCGCTTGTTCGCCGCCGTCTCGGGCGGCGGGCTTTGGGGTGGACTCATATCAAGGCCCCTTATACACACGGAGGCCTGTGACAGTTCCAAAAAAAGCGGGGCCCGATGGCCAAGGCGAAAATCTTGAGGACCGACGCGGAGCTCCGCATCGTCGAGGGATACATGGCGGACCTGGAGAAGGTGGCCCATGTGGTGACCGCCGAGCGCGACGACGCCGATACCTTGTGCGCCCTGGCCCGGGACGCGGACCTGATCCTCACCTGTTACGCGGAAATCCCGGCCCCGGTGATCGAGGCGGCGGCGAAGCTCAAGGGCATCGTCAAGTACGGGGTGGGCACGGACGGCATCGATGTGGACTGCGCCACCCGGCGGGGCGTGATGGTGGTCAACTGCCCCGATTACGGGTCCGACACGGTGGCCGACCATGCCTTCGCCCTGTTGATGGCGCTGGCCCGGAAGATAACCGTCCTCGACCGGGTCATGCGGGACGGGGCCTGGGTGTGGCCGGCGCCGGAGCGCCTGGGGGTGGACATCGCGGGCAAGACCATCGGCATCATCGGCATGGGACGGATCGGCCGGGCCATGGCGCGGCGGGCGGCGGGCTTCGCCATGGAGATCATCAGCCATTCCCCTTACCAGAAGGAATGCCCCGTGCCCGCGGAGTTCGTCTCCCTGGACGAGCTGCTTGGCCGCTCCGATTTCGTTTCCATTCACGCCACACTGACGCCGGAGACCCGGGGGCTGCTGGGCGCTGCGGAACTCAAGGCCATGAAGCCCTCGGCCTACCTGATCAACGTCTCCCGCGGCGCCATCGTGGACGAGGACGCCTTGTGCGCCGCCTTGGACGAAGGCTGGATCGCCGGCGCCGGGCTCGACGTCTTCCACGACGAGCCGTTGGCGCCCGGCTATCCCCTGCTCGGCCTGGACAACGTGATCCTCACCCCGCACCTGGCCTGGTACACCCGGGAAGCCTTCGCCAGAGTGGAGCAAGACACCATGGACGGCATCATGGCGGTCCTGGAGGGGCGGAGGCCCGAGCACCTGAAGAACGGGGAAGTGTTGGGCCAATGAACAGCGGACCGCCGCCAGGCGGGCAAGGAGGCCGGTGAAACGATGCGCAGATTTGAAGCACTGATCTTCGCCACCGGCGCGGTGACTCTGTCCCTGGAAGTCCTCGCCTCGCGCATCATGACGCCCTATTTCGGAGTCAGCCTGTATATCTGGACCGGCATCCTGTCGATCACCCTGACCTTCCTGGCCATCGGATATCATTTCGGCGGGCGCCTGTCCCGGCGTCTCGACGACCGGGCCCTGGAAATCTGTTTCCTGGCCACTCCCATCGTCTCGGCGGCATCCATAGCCTTTTCGGCGGCGGTCTATCCGGCGGTGTTTCCAATGCTGTCCCAGATGAATCTGATCGCCGGCAGTTTCATCGGCGCCACCCTTCTCCTCGCCCTGCCGCTGATCGCGCTGTCGGCGATGAATCCGCTTCTCATCGGTTTGCGGAAGGACAAATCAGCCAATGGGGACGCCGGGGCCGGGCGCGTCTTTTTCGTTAGCACCGTCGGATCGGTGGCGGGCGTTCTATTGACGGCATTCGTGTTCATTCCCAACCTGACCAACTTCCGGGCGATGCTTTTGTTGGGCCTGGCCATGTGCGCGGCCGCCGCGTTATTCGCCCGGAGATCGGACGTCCTCTCGCCGAGGGGAAAGCGTGACCTTTATCTGAGCTCCCTCGTGGTGGCCTCGATTTGCGCCATCCTTCTGGTGGGAAAAAACAGTTATCTGAGGCTGATCGGCGATTCGCGGGAAAGCGAGATCGCGTTCCATGTGCGGGCCGAATACACATCCATGTTCGGCAACATAAAAGTCGTGGAAGCGCACCGGAAAGACGGCACCGGCGTGGCGCAAAAAATATTTCTCCAGGACGGTCTCGTGCAAAACCGCACCGATCTCGATGACGTGTCGCTCTCCATGTACACCTACGCCCTCGAATCACTGGGCCATGCCTTCGTCCCCGGCGCCCGTGATGCCCTGGTTCTGGGGCTGGGCGCCGGCATCGTGCCCAGGAATCTCAAGCGTGACGGCATCGATGTTTCCGTGGTGGAAATCAACGCCAGGACATTGACCGCCGCCGAGGAACACTTCGGCTTCGATGCGGACGGGATCGCCATTCTCCAGGAGGACGCCAGGACCTTCGTCGGCCGATGCGAAAGCTCCTTCGACGTCGTCTTCGTCGATTTGTTCCTGGGCGACAGCACGCCGGACTACCTGCTGACCCGTGAATTCTTTCATGACCTGAGACGGTGCATCCGACCGGGCGGCGCGATGATCATGAACGCCTTCCTGGACGATCAAAACGAAGAACCGAACCGGCGGCTCTTCGCCACGGTGCTCACCGCCTTTCCGAATTTGTTCCTCTTCGGTAAGCGGGGCGGCAACGCCTTTATCGTCGGTGCCTCGGGGAAGGCGCCGGCAAGGGTCTCCGTCGAGACGGTGGAGATGCCTGTCGGAATGAACAGGGTGGTTGACTCCGCATTGTCCAACAAGCAGCGAATCAGGCCTGAATACTATGCCGGGGTCGAGCCGGTATCGGACGAGCAAAATATCTTCAGCCTCCTGTTTGCCGATGCAAACATGAAGCTTCGGCAAATCATGGTCGGGAGGTATCCGCCGTTCCTGCTCGTCAATTAGGGCGTATTCCGCTTAAATGGACGCCCGGGGGGAGCTTTCAATGGCCACTACTGTCGCTTTCGATGTGTACGGGACGCTGATCGACACCTCCGGCGTGATCTCGGCGCTGGAGAAGGTCATCGGCGGCCAGGCGGCGGCGATGTCCGAACTTTGGCGCCAGAAGCAGCTCGAATACTCCTTCCGCCGGGGGCTGATGCAGAACTACCGGGACTTTTCGGTGTGCACCCGCCAGGCCCTGGATTATGCGTGCGAGTTCCTGGGCGTGGACATATCGCCCGCGGACAAGGGGCGCCTGATGGAGGGCTACAAGGTCCTGCCGGCCTATGCGGACGTGGAAGAGGGATTGGCGCGCCTGAAGGACTCAGGCGTGCGCATGTTCGCCTTTTCCAACGGCCGGGCCGAGGACGTGCGCGGGCTCTTGGCCAACGCCGGCATCGAGGGCCATTTCGAGGGCGTGGTTAGTGTAGACGACGTGCGCAGCTTCAAGCCCAATCCCGCCGTCTACGCCCATTTCCTGCGCCAGGCGGGGGCGAGCGGTTCCGAATCGTGGCTGGTCTCGGGCAATCCGTTCGACGTCATCGGGGCCATGTCGGCGGGTATGCGCGGGGCCTGGGTCAAGCGCTCGCCGAGGGCCGTCTTCGACCCATGGGAGTTCGAGCCCACCGTCACCGTCGGCGGCCTGGGCGAGCTCCACGACGCCCTGGCCGGGGAAAGGGGGAGATCATGACCAACGCCTATGACGAGGCCTATCGGCGCTCACTCGAGGACCCCGACGCATTCTGGGCGGAAGCGGCCGCAGGGATCGACTGGCACAAAAGCTGGGACCGGGTGCTGGACGATTCAAAAGCGCCCTTCACCCGCTGGTTCACGGGCGCCGAATGCAACACCTGCCACAACGCGCTCGACCGTCACGTGGACGGAGGGCGCGCCGAGCAGGCGGCGCTCATCTACGACAGCCCGGTCACCGGCGGCACGGTGAAAACCTACACCTACCGGCAGCTCCGGGACGAGGTGGCCCGCTTCGCCGGCGTCCTCAAGGGGCTGGGGGTGGGCCTGGGCGACCGGGTGGTCATCTACATGCCCATGGTGCCCGAAACGGTCGTCGCCATGCTGGCCACGGCCCGGCTCGGCGCCATTCACTCCGTCGTCTTCGGGGGCTTCGCCGCCAACGAGCTGGCGTTGCGTATCGACGACGCCAAGCCCAAGGTGATCGTCAGCGCCACCTGCGGCATAGAGGTGGGCAGGGTCATCGAATACATGCCGCTGCTCAATGGCGCCATCACCATCGCCCGCCACAAGCCCGAGAAATGCATCATCCTGGCCCGCCAGCAGGCCGCGGCCGAGTTGCACCCGGACCGGGACGTGGATTGGGCGGAGGCCATGGCCGCGGCGGAACCCGCGGACTGCGTCCCCGTCGCCGCCACGGACCCGCTCTATATCCTCTATACGTCCGGCACCACCGGCGAGCCCAAGGGGGTGGTGCGCGACAACGGCGGGCACATGGTGGCGCTCAAATGGTCCATGAAGAACATCTACGACGTGGACCCGGGCGACGTTTACTGGGCGGCCTCCGACGTGGGCTGGGTGGTCGGCCATTCCTACATCGTCTACGGGCCGCTGCTGCACGGCTGCACGACCATCCTCTACGAGGGCAAGCCGGTGGGCACCCCCGACGCGGGCGCCTTCTGGCGGGTCATTTCCGAACACAAGGTCAAGGTCCTGTTCACGGCGCCGACGGCCTTCCGGGCCATCAAGCGCGAGGACCCGGACGCCAAGCTGATCGAGCCCTACGACTTGAGCGCCTTCAAGGCCCTGTTCCTGGCCGGCGAGCGCACCGACCCAGACACCCTGCACTGGGCCGAGGACAACCTCGGCGTGCCCGTCATCGACCACTGGTGGCAGACGGAAACCGGCTGGGCCATCGCCGCCAACCCGATCGGCCTGCACGCTTTCCCCATCAAGCCGGGTTCGCCGACCAAGGCCATGCCGGGCTGGGACGTGCGCATCCTGGACGGCGCCAACCGGGAGATGGCGGCGGGCGACGTCGGCGCCATCTGCATCAAGCTGCCCTTGCCGCCGTCCTCGCTGCAGACGCTGTGGAACGCCGACGGGCGCTTCCGGGAATCCTATCTCGACGAGTTCCCCGGCCACTACAAGACGGCCGACGCCGGCTACAAGGACTCCGACGATTACCTCTATATCATGGCCCGCACCGACGACATCATCAACGTCGCCGGCCACCGGCTGTCCACCGGCGGCATGGAAGAGGTCCTGGCCGACCACCCGGACGTCGCCGAATGCGCCGTCATCGGGGTCGCCGACGAGCTCAAGGGCCAGCTGCCGGCGGGGTTCCTGGTCCTCAATGCCGGCGTGGACCGCGACCACGGGGACATCGTGGCCGAGGTGGTGGCCATGGTGCGCGACAAGATCGGCCCCGTCGCCGCCTTCAAGCAGGCCGTGGTGGTGGACCGCCTGCCCAAGACCCGTTCCGGCAAGATCCTGCGCGGCACCATGCAGAAGATCGCCGACAACGAGGACTACAAGACGCCGGCGACCATCGACGATCCCGTCGTCCTGGACGAGATCGCGGTGGCCCTGGAGCGCATCGGCTACGCCAAGGCCAGGAACGCCTGAGGCCCTCCGGCGGGCCGGCAAAGCTCGGAGAGGAGCTCACCTTCCATACCGATTGCCCCATCATCTGTGTCTCCGCGGTTAAAAACCGCAAAATATCCGGCCGCCCCGGCAGGAATCCCGCCGCCCGCCGCCGGAGCCCGGAAAGTCAAGCCCCGAAATGCCTTCCAGGCTGTTGTCCGGGGCCTCTCATACGTGCTAGGTTTTCAGGCAATCCCCGGGACCCTGGCCGTTCCGGCTGTCCTTTGATTTCGTTGAGAAATTTCATTTGACCACGCCTCCCGAACCGACTCCGCAACAGGACATCAGGCCGATCACCATCGAGGAGGAGATGCGAACCTCCTACCTCGATTACGCCATGAGCGTGATCGTCAGCCGGGCCCTGCCCGACGTGCGCGACGGGCTCAAGCCCGTGCACCGGCGGATTCTCCATGCCATGAACGAGGGCGGCTATCACGCCGGCCGGCCCTTCCGCAAATCGGCGCGCATCGTCGGCGACGTCATGGGCAACTATCACCCCCACGGCGACCAGGCGATCTACGACGCCATGGTGCGCATGGCCCAGAATTTCTCCATGCGCCTGCCGCTGATCGACGGCCAGGGCAACTTCGGCTCCATGGACGGCGACCCGGCGGCGGCCATGCGCTACACCGAGGCCCGCATGGCGCGCTCCGCCCATGCCTTGATCGAGGACCTGGACAAGGACACCGTCGACTTCCAGCCCAACTACGACGAAAGCAATTCCGAGCCCACCGTGCTGCCGGCGCGCTATCCCAACCTGCTGGTCAACGGGGCCGGCGGCATCGCCGTCGGCATGGCCACCAACATCCCGCCCCACAACCTGGGCGAGGTCATCGACGCCTGCCTCGCCTACATGGACAATCCCGACATCACCATCGACGAGCTGATCGCCGAGCACGTGCAGGGGCCCGACTTCCCCACCGGCGGCCTGATCATGGGCCGCCAAGGGATCATCAGCGCCTTCCACACGGGCCGGGGCTCGGTGATCATGCGCGGCGTGGCCGAGATCGAGGAAATAAGGAAAGACCGCTACGCCATCATCATCACCGAGATTCCCTACCAGGTGAACAAGGCGCGCATGGTCGAGACCATGGCCGAGCTGGTGCGCGACAAGAAGATCGAGGGCATCTCGGACCTGCGCGACGAATCGGACCGCCACGGGGTGCGCGTGGTGGTCGAGATCAAGCGCGACGCGGTGCCCGAAGTGGTGCTGGCCCAGCTCTACCGTTTCACGCCGCTGCAGACGTCCTTCGGCATCAACATGCTGGCCCTCATCGGCGGCCGGCCCGTGATGATGAACCTGAAGGACATCATCGTCGCCTTCGTCGACTTCCGCGAAGAGGTCATCACCCGGCGCACCGTCTTCGAGCTGGGCAAGGCCCGCGACAGGGCGCACCTGCTGGTGGGCCTGGCCGTGGCCGTGGTCAACATCGACGCCATTATCAAATTGATCCGCGCCGCCAGGGACCCGGGTGAAGCCCGGGCCGGCCTCATGGAGACGCCCTGGCCGGCCGCCGACGTGGCGCCGATGATCGCGCTCCTGGACGAGCCCGGCCGTGCCGTCGAGGACGGCAAATACCGGCTGTCGGAGACCCAGGCCAAGGGCATCCTTGATCTGCGCCTGCACCGGCTGACCGGGCTGGAGCGGGACAAGATCGCCGACGATCTGAACGAAGTGAGCAAGGAGATCGAAGGGCACCTGGCCATCCTCGGCTCCCGGGAGAAGCTCTTCGCCGTGCTGCGCGCCGAACTGCTGGAGTCCAGGGAGAAGTTCGCCACCCCGCGCCGCACCCAACTGCAGGAAGGGGAGTTCGAGCACGACATCGAGGACCTGATCCAGCGCCAGGACATGGTGCTGACGGTCACCAACACCGGCTACATCAAGCGGGTGCCGCTGAGCACCTACCGGGCCCAGCGCCGGGGCGGCAAGGGCCGCAGCGGCATGAGCACCCGGGACGAGGACTTCGTCAGCCAGGTCTTCGTGGTCAACACCCACACGCCCGTGCTCTTCTTCTCCTCCACCGGCATCGTCTATAAGCTGAAGGTCTACAGGCTGCCCATCGGCTCGCCCACGTCCAAGGGCAAGGCCATGATCAACCTGCTGCCGCTGAACGAAGGCGAGTCCATCACCACGCTCATGCCCCTGCCGGAGGACGAGGACACCTGGGGCGAGCTTTTCGTCATGTTCGCCACGGCGTCGGGCGGCGCCCGGCGCAACCGGCTCAGCGACTTCGTCAACGTCAAGGCCAACGGCAAGATCGCCATGAAGCTGAAGGAAGGGGACCAGATGGTGCGCGTGCGCACCTGTACCGAAGACGAGGACGTGCTGCTCGCCACCCGGGCCGGCAAGACCATCCGCTTTCCCGTCACCGACGTGCGCATCTTCGTCGGGCGCGATTCCGCCGGCGTCCGCGGCATCAGGCTGGACGGCGACGACCGGGTCATCGCCATGTCGGCGCTGGCCCACGCGGACGCCACGGCCGAAGAGCGCGAGGCCTACCTGCAGGCGGTGGCCGCCAGGCGCCGGCTGGCGGGCAGCGATTATTCCGACAGGGAAGACGACAAGGCCGCGGACCAGGAGCAGGCGGCGCGCCTGGATGAAGACGATTTCCTGGCCATGGCGGCGGCCGAGCAGTTCATCCTGACGGTGTCGGAGGACGGCTTAGGCAAGCGCTCGTCGGCTTACGATTACCGGATCTCCAAGCGCGGCGGCAAGGGCATCGCGGCCCTGGACCTGGGGCGCGGCGAGGACCCGGCCAGCACCGTGGTGTCGTCTTTTCCCGTCATCGACAGCGACCAGATCGTCATGGTCACCGACGGCGGCCAGCTGATCCGCTGCCCCGTGGACGACATCAGCTTCATGGGCCGCAGGACCCGGGGGGTGACGCTGTTCAAGACCGCCGAGGACCAGGGCGTGGTCTCGGTCACCCGCCTCAGGGACGTGGACGGCGAAGACGAAGGCGGCGGGAACACGGACGAGGGCGAGGGCGGGGAGGAAGGCGAAGCCGGCGGGAACACGGGCGGGGGCGAGGGCTTGGACGAAGGCGGGGAGGACGAAGGCGGGGAGGACGCGACATGAACCGGACCGGCGTCTATCCCGGCACCTTCGATCCCCCCACCAACGGCCACCAGGACGTGATCCGCCGGGCCATCCGCCTGGTGGACAACCTGATCGTCGCCGTCGTCGTCGATCCCGGCAAGGACACCCTTTTCGCCATCGACGAGCGGGTGGCCATGCTGGAGGCCGAGATCGCGGACATCGCCGACGGCGACGGCGGCCGGGTCCGGGTCCAGCCCTTCGACAACCTGCTCATGGACTTCGTGGCCGAGGCCGGGGCCGCGATCATCATCCGGGGCTTGAGGGCGGTGTCGGACTTCGAATACGAGTTCCAGATGGCGGGCATGAACGCGCGGCTCAACCCGGGGGTGGAGACGGTCTTCCTCATGGCCTCGGACAAGCACCAGTTCATCTCGTCCAAACTGGTGAAGGAGATCGGGCGCCTGGGCGGCGACGTCGGCCACTTCGTTTCCCCCGGCGTACGCGAGCGGCTGGCCGAACGCCAGTGCGGGGGCGGCTGAGCTGCGGGGCGCCGGCGCCGACAAGAGGGATTGACCGGCCTTGTCCCGCTCCCTACTTTCCCTGCGGGCCCGGGCGGCCCGCGATCATTCTCAGGAGCGAATACCATTTAAATGGTATTCACAGCGGATTCTGCTTTTGGCCGCTCAAGCGCCGCCGAGGCCTAATCGCATGTTTCCACCGACGTGGAAAACGTTCTAGGGCGCGTAGCTCAATAGGTAGAGCATCTGACTTTTAATCAGAAGGTCGTGGGTTCGATTCCCGCCGCGCCTACCAATTAAAATTAAGGGGTTAGAGAGAATTCTCTGGCCCCTTGGTCGTTTGAGATTATCTATAGGTACAGAGTAGGT
>JADFTO010000293.1 GCA_022560215.1 Pseudomonadota bacterium
GTCGGGGTTGGAGACGGCCCCGCCGGTGGCCATGCACTCGGCCCTGACCATGCGCAACTCGCCGGATTTCAGGCGCAACTGGGCATAGCCCTGGTCCTTGCCGATGAGCTGCACGTAGGTACCGGCGGAACGGGCGATCTGGCCGCCTTTGCCCGCCTTCATCTCCACGTTGTGGATGATGGTGCCGACGGGGATGTTGACCATGGGAAGCGCGTTGCCGGGCCGGATATCGACGTTTTCGCCGGCCACGATCTGGTCCCCCGGGCTCAGACGCTGGGGGGCCAGGATGTAGGACTTGTCGCCGTCTTCGTAATGGATGAGGGCGATGAAGGCGGTGCGGTTGGGGTCGTACTCCAGCCGCTCGACCGTGCCCGGAACGTCGAACTTGGTACGCTTGAAATCGATGATGCGGTAGCGTCTCTTGTGCCCGCCGCCCCGGCGCCCGCCCTTCTTGCGCAGGCCCTCGGTCAGGGACCGTTCCGGCTTGCCCTTCCAAAGGATCGAGCGGTCCACGAGGACCAAGCCGCGGCGTCCCGGCGTTGTCGGTTTGTATTTCTTCAGCGCCATCTCAGAGCCCCGTGGTGATGTCGATGGAATCGCCCTCGGCGAGGGTGACGATGGCCCGCTTGATGTCCACGCGCTTGCCGATGCGGCCGCGGAAGCGCTTCACCTTGCCCTTCTGGCGAAGGGTGTTGATTTTGGTGACCTTGACCTTGAACAGATCCTCCACCGCCGCCTTGATCTCCGGCTTGCTGGCGTCGAGCGGCACGCGGAAAGTCACCTGGTTGAATTCCGACAGCAGGGTCGATTTTTCCGTCACCACCGGCGAGCGGATGATTTCATAGCTCCGGCCCCGGTTCGGGAGAATGGCCTTAATGGCCTTGCGGGCGCTCATTTCAACCGCTCCACCAGCTTCTCGACGGCGTCCTTGGTCAGGACCAGGGTATCGCTGCGCAGGATGTCGTAGACGTTGGCTCCCTGGCAGGGCAGCACGTTCAGGCCGACGATGTTGGCCGCGGCCCGGGCGAAGTTGGCGTCGATCTCCGCCCCGCCGATGACCAGCGCGGATTGCCAGCCGAGCTTGCCCAACTTCTTCGCCAGTTCCCCCGTTTTCGGCTTTTTGAGCTTGATCGCGTCCAGGACCACCAGCTTGCCTTCCTCGCGTTTCGCCGACAGGGCGGATTTCAGCGCCAGCCGGCGCACCTTCTTGGGCAGCTTGTGGGCGTGGCTGCGGACCAGGGGGCCGAAGGAGACGCCGCCGCCGCGCATCTGGGAAACCCGCGCGGATCCCTTGCGAGCCCGGCCGGAGCCCTTCTGGCGCATGATCTTGCGGGTGGAGCCCCGAACCTCGCCCCGGGTCTTGGTCTTGTGGGTGCCGGCGCGGCGCTTGGCGAGCTGCCAGTTGACGGCGCGGGCCAGGATGTCGGCGCGGACCGCGTGGCCGAACACGGAGTCGTCCAGCTCGATGGAGCCGACCTTCTTGTTCTCCAGGCTGAAAACGTCCCATTTCATGAGGGCGTGTCCTCGCCTTCGCCGGCCTCTCCCGCGGCATCTCCCGCAGCATCTCCCGCAGCATCTCCGGGCGCGCTTTCGCCCGCCGGCTCTACTCCGCGCACCGCGGCCGGGAAGGGCGCGCCGTCCGGCGGCGGCTTCTTCACCGCGTCCCGGACCAGCACGTAGCCGCCCTTGGACCCCGGCACCGCGCCCTTGATCAGGATGAGGCCGCGCTCGTCGTCGGTGCCCACCACTTCCAGGTTCTGGGTGGTCACCCGCTTGGAACCCATTTGGCCGGCCATCTTCTTGCCCTTGAACACCCGCCCGGGATCCTGGCACTGGCCGGTGGAACCGGCGCCGCGATGGCTGACGGAAACCCCGTGAGAGGCGCCCAAGCCGGAGAACCCATGGCGCTTTATGACTCCGGCGAACCCCTTGCCCTTGGATGTGCCCGTCACGTCCACGAACTGGCCGGTGACGAACTGGCGGGGGGAAAGTTCCGTGCCCACGTCGATGAGGGCGTCCGGGCCGACCCGGAATTCCATCAGCTTGCGTTTGGGTTCGACCTTGGCCTTGGCGAAGTGGCCGCGCATGGCCTTGGTGACGTTTTTCACCTTGGCTTCGCCGCAGCCGAGCTGGACCGCGTCGTAGCCATCCTTTTCGCTTGTGCGCTGGGCCACAACCTGGCAGGCGTCCACCTGCAGCACGGTAACGGGCACATGGATGCCGCCGTCGCCGAAGACGCGGGTCATGCCGAGTTTGCGCGCTATCAGGCCCGATCGCATGGCAACATTCCTAAAGCTTGATTTCCACGTCGACACCGGCGGCAAGGTCGAGCTTCATCAGCGCGTCCACGGTCTGGGGAGTCGGGTCGACGATGTCCAGGACCCTCTTGTGGGTGCGAATCTCGAACTGCTCACGCGATTTCTTGTCGATGTGCGGCGAGCGCAAAACGGTGAAGCGTTCGATCCTCGTCGGCAGGGGAATGGGTCCGCGGACCTGGGCGCCGGTGCGCTTGGCCGTGTTCACGATCTCCTTGGCGGAGTGATCGAGCACCCGATGGTCGAAGGCCTTGAGCCGAATGCGAATGTTCTGGTTGTCCATGATGTCCCTATTCGACGATTTTCGCGACGACGCCGGCGCCGACGGTGCGCCCGCCCTCGCGGATGGCGAAGCGCAGGCCCTCGTCCATGGCGATGGGCGCGATCAGCTTGACCTCCATGGCCACGTTGTCGC
>JADFTO010000093.1 GCA_022560215.1 Pseudomonadota bacterium
GCGCCAACTTCGCCGCCGGCATGGGCGGCGGCATCGCCTACGTGCTGGACGAGTACGGCGACTTCGAGCGCCGCTGCAACTTGGCCATGGTCGATCTGGAGCCCCTGGCCGAGGAGGACGCGGTGCTGGAACGGCTGGATCACCAGGGCGGCGATCTGGAAACCCACGGCCGGGTGGACGTCACCGGCGACATGACGGGGAACGACGCCATGCGCCTGCTCATGCTGATCGACCGCCACATGAACCTGACGGGCAGCCACCGGGCGCGCCAGATCCTGGACGAATGGGAGGCCTATCTTCCCCGCTTCGTCAAGATCATGCCCGTGGACTACCGCCGCGCCCTGGAGCAGATGCAGGCAGAGGCCCTGAGCAAGGACCTGGCCGCCGTCGGGGTATAAGTCATGGGCAAGCCCACGGGTTTCATGGAGATCGAGCCCCAGGACCGGGTCTGCGTTCCGGTGGAAGAGCGCATCCGGGACTTCCGGGAGTTCTACTTGCCGCTGGCCGACGACGAGCTCTCCCGCCAGGGCGCCCGCTGCATGGATTGCGGCATCCCGTACTGTCACCAGGGATGCCCGGTGAACAACATCATCCCGGACTGGAACGACCTGGTCTTCCGCAACAAGTGGCGCCAGGCCCTGGACGTGCTGCATTCCACCAACAACTTCCCGGAGTTCACCGGGCGCATCTGTCCGGCGCCTTGCGAGGCCGCCTGCACGCTCAACCTCACCGAGGAGCCGGTGAGCATCAAGACCATCGAGTGCGCCATCGTCGACCGGGGCTGGGAGGAAGGCTGGATCAGGCCCCAGATCGCGTCCCGCAAGACCGGCAAGCGCGTCGCCGTCGTCGGGTCGGGACCCGCCGGCCTGGCGTGCGCCCAGCAACTGGCCCGCGCCGGGCACGGCGTGGTGGTCTTCGAGAAGAACGACAGGATCGGCGGACTCTTGCGCTACGGCATCCCCGACTTCAAGATGGAAAAACACCTGATCGACCGCCGCATGGCCCAGATGCAGGCGGAAGGGGTGGAGTTCCGGCCCAACAGCCACGTCGGCGTCAACATTCCCGTGGAGCGGCTGATGGAGCGCTTCGACGCGCTGGCGCTCGCCGGCGGCACCGAGACGCCCCGCGACCTGGAGGTGCCCGGCCGGGACTTAGAAGGCGTCCACTTCGCCATGGATTTCCTCATCCAGCAGAACCGGCGCTCGGCGGGCGAGTTCATCCCGGAAAGCCAGGCCATCCGCGCGGACGGCAAGCACGTCATCGTGATCGGCGGCGGCGACACGGGCTCGGACTGCGTCGGCACGTCGGTGCGCCAGGGCGCGGCCTCGGTCACCCAGTACGAGATCCTGGATAAGCCGCCGCTCATGGAGGACAAGGACCTGACCTGGCCCGACTGGCCCCTCAAGCTGCGCACGTCGTCGTCGCAGGAAGAGGGCTGCGAGAGGAATTGGTCCATCGTCACCAAATCGTTCTCCGGGGCGGACGGCCACCTCGACGTCCTGCACGGCATCGGCGTCGAATGGCAAACGGGCGCGGGCGGGCGTCCGGCCCTCACCGAGATCGCCGGAGCCGAGTTCCAGGCGAACGCCGGCCTGGTGCTGCTGGCCATGGGATTCGTTCATCCCACCCACGATGCCCTGATCGAGGGCCTGGACCTGGACGGGAGCGGGAACGTCAAGGCCGATACGGATTCCTACCGCACCTCGGTCTACGACGTGTTCGCCGCCGGCGACATGCGCCGCGGCCAGTCCCTGGTGGTGTGGGCCATCCGCGAGGGCCGCCAGTGCGCACGCGCCATCGACGAGCACCTGATGGGCGCCTCCGACCTGCCCCGCTGATGGGCGGCGCGCCCGGGGGACGGTTGGGTTCGGCCCGGGGGTCCGTCACGGTGCAAGCCCCGCCCACTTCCGAATCTACGACAAAGTCTTCCATCAGGAGGGTGGCCGCCTAGCAGTCTGTCGGTGCTTGGCGCTGCCCTTTACGGCCCTCGCTCAGGCGCCCGAATCCATGGAGCCGAGAAGATTCTTGTCCACCGTGCTCAGGTGTTGGCGCATGCGCTTGGCAGCCAGGTCCATGTCCCGCTCGGCGATGGCGGCGATGATGGCGTCGTGCTCGGAAAAGCTGTGGTGCTTGAAGTCCGGGCCGAGGCGGGTGGTCCGCCGGCGGCCCCAGACCACGGCCCGCCGCACGGTGTTCAGGGTGTCGAAAAGGGTGAGCAGAAGCTTGTTCCGGGCGGCCGCCGCGATGGCCCGGTGGAAGTTGTTGTCCCAGGCCTCGTACAGGCGCCACTCCCGCGCCGCCTTGGTCTTGCGGATGCATTGCTCCATCACGCGAATGTCGGCCGACGTGGCGTGCAGCGCCGCCAGGCGGGCGAGCTCGGGTTCGATGATCAGGCGCGTCTGCATGACATCGGCGGGATTGGTCCGGCTGGCGATGAAGGAAACGTCGTTGGTGTTTTCCACCGGCCGGCTGCCGATGAAGGTGCCGCGTCCCACATGGCGCCAGATCTGGCCGTTGGCCTCCAGCTCGTCCAGGGCCTTGCGCAGGGCCGTCCGTTTCACCCCCAGCTCCCGGCAAAGGTCGCGCTCGGACGGCATGCGGGAATTTAGCGGATACTGGTTTTCCTCCAGATGGGCCTTGAGCTTGCCCAGGGTGTCACCGGTTTGGAGAGGAATATTCATACCAATCAAAGAATTGGTTGCACTTCAAGACCTTTATAAGGGCCATGTTCCGCCTTGTAAACCTTGACTTACGAATATGCGGAAGAATACCATTCCTGAATTGGTGTGCCCATGACGGCATCCCCGGCATGGGCCCAATTACCAAAGGGAGGAATTTCAAATGATTTCAACTGTGGGGTTGAAAAAGCTTTGCCTGGCACTGGCCGCGGTGGCCCTGCTCGGCCTTTCCGGCCAACCGGCCAAGGCGCAGGAGTCCGCCATGCACGTGGCCTTCGGGGACGTCCCGGAGGCGGACCTGCTGAACTTCCTGGCCGCCGTCTCTCGGGCCGAGAAGCGCGGCGTCAAGGTCAAGATCACCTATCTCACGTCCGAGGACATCGCGGCCCAGGCCGTGGTCAGCGGCCAGGCCGACATCGGCGTCGGCACGCCCTATGCCCTGATCCAGAAGGTCAAGGCCCCCATCCGCATGTTCTTCCAGTTGAGCGCGCTCAGGTTTTTCCCCATCGTCAACACCGAATTCTACAAGACGTGGAAGGACCTGGACGGCGCCGACATATACGTCCACGCCCGCGGCTCCGGCACCGAGGCGATCATGAACCTGATGGCCAAGAAAAACGGCATCAAATACAAGACCGTGAGCTACATCCCCGGTTCCTCCGTCCGCGCCGGCGCCATGCTGCAGGGACGCATCAAGGTGACCATCGTGGATTCCGAACGCCGGCGCCTGCTTCTCAGGAAGGGCAAGGGTAAATTCGCCCTGCTGCCCCTGCCCGAGATCAACGCCAGCGACGAGGCGCTCTACGCCAACATCGACTTCCTGAAGAGCCAGAGCGGCGCCATCGACATCCTGATCGAGGAGCTGCTCAATGTGTGGCGTGAGATCAACAAGAACCCCGAGGCCATCCTCGGCATGCGGAAGCAATACAACCTTCTCCCCGACATGCCGAAAAAGGACGTGGCGGACATCCTGTCTTACTACAAGGAAACCGTCGATACCGGGGCCTTCTCCAACAACGGCGGCGGCGTCAAGGCCGTGAAAGGGGACTTCGAGTTCTACGGCTTCGCCGGCACCATCAAGGGCGACCTCTCCAAGCTGAAGGTCGAGGACTTCTGGTACTTGGACCCCTTGAACAAGGCGCTCGACAAACTGGGCCGCATGTAAGCGACCAGCCGGCCCGGCGGCCGGATACCGCCGGGCCGGTCCTCCCTGCTCCCGGGCCGGCCGGAGAGTTTCCTCCGGCCGGGGGGTGTTTTTTTCGGTTTTCGCTGAATGGACGACCGGCAAGCCATGACCACGTCATCCATCGCACTGGCGACCGAAACGCCCGCCTCGCGCTTCGGGATTTCCATGACCATGGTACTCCGGATTGCCTCCGTGGCCCTGCTCTTCGGGATCTGGGAGATCGCCGGCCGGATTCCCATCAGCATCGCTTTTCCCACCTTCTTCGAGACTATGGATTCGCTGTTCACCATGATCATCGACGGGCGCATGGCCAAGGCCTATGCCTCCACCCTGGAGCCCCTGGTGATCGGCGTCTTCATGTCGGCCGTCTTCGGCATCGGGTTCGGCATCACCATGGGCCTTTCTCGCGTCTTCGAATGGCTGGGTGAGCCCATCTTCGTGGTCATGCAGGCGGCCCCCATGGCGGCGCTGATCCCGCTCGTCACCTTCGTCTACGGGATCGGGGTCACGGCCAAGACGGTGGCGGTGATCATCCTGGCGGCGCCGATCATCGTGCTCAACTCCTTCAAGGCGGTGCGCAACGTCAATCCGTCCCTGATCCAGATGTGCTGCTCGTTCCAGGGCAACCGCATCCAACAGGTCGCCAAGATCATCATCCCCGACGCCAGCCCGATGATCTTCTCGGGGCTGCGCCTCGGCGTCGCCGGCGGGTTCATCGGCGTCATCCTGGCAGAGCTCCTGATCACGCCCACCGGAGTGGGCGACCTCATCACCTACCACCGCTCGGTGGCGGAATACGCCGACATGTATGCCGCCATCTTCTCCATCATCCTGTTCGCCTCGGTCTCCGTCGGCTTCCTGGAAAAGGCCGAGGTCGCCCTGTTCCGGCCCGAGAAAAAGAAAGGAACCTGATGCCAGTCTCGGAACAAGCCACGCCCCAGGCGGGCGCCGCAGAACCCATCGTCGAGGTCCGGGAAATCTCCAAGACCTACGACGGCGGCGTCCATGCGCTGGATGGCATCGACCTCGCCTTCCCCAAGGGCGAGATGACCACCCTTCTCGGCCCCAGCGGGTGCGGCAAGACGACCCTGCTCAAGATCATCGCCGGCCTGCTCGAGCCCAGCGCCGGCCAGGTCCTGATCGGGGGCACCCCCGTGCATGGCCCGGGCCCGGAGCGCGCCTTCGTGTTCCAGGACTTCGCCCTGATGCCCTGGGCCTCGGTCGTCCGCAACGTCGCCTTCGGTCTCGAGCTCCAGGGCATGGCCAAGGACAAGCGCTACGGGATAGCCCGCCAGTACATAGAAAAAGTGGGGCTGTCGGGGTTCGAGGAGTTCTACCCGCACGAGCTTTCCGGCGGCATGCGCCAGCGCGTCGGCCTGGCCCGGGCGCTCTCGGTTGACGCCGAGGTGCTGTTGATGGACGAGCCCTTTTCCGCCGTCGACGAGCAGACCCGGCGCCAGTTCCAGGAGGACCTGCTCTATCTTCTGGCCGAAGAGGACAAGACCGTCATCTTCGTCACCCACAGCATCGAGGAAGCCGTCTACGTCGCCGACCGGATCGTCCTGCTGTCGCCCCAGCCGGGCCGCATTTCCAGCGTCATCCGCCCCGGCATCGACCGCGCCGGCACCCCCGACGAGATACGCCGCGACAAGCGCTACCTGGATGCGGTCGAGGACATCTGGCAGAACCTGAAGAAATACCTGAACGAAGGGGCCGTCGCCCGATGACCATCCTGGGGGTCCACGTTCCGGCGGCTTTTTCGCTCCTTATCTGGGCCCTGATCTGGGAAATAGTCGGCCAGATGGAAGTGGTGTTCATCTTCCCCCCCTTCTCCGGGGTCTTGATAGCGCTCTGGCAGATGATCCAGGAGCCCTTCTTCCACAGGGCGGCCATCATATCGCTCAAGGCCTTTTCCTACGGCATGGCCATCGCCGTCAGCGGCGGCGTCGCCCTCGGCGTCCTCATGGGGCGGGTGCCGGCCGCGGACAAGCTGCTCGGCATGTGGGTGAACATCTTCGCCAGCGCGCCGCTGTCCTCGCTGGTGCCGGTGATCATGCTGCTTTTCGGGCTCGGCCAGACCACCATCATCGTCACCGTCGTGCTTTTCGCCATCTGGATCATCACCCTGGATACCCGGGCCGGAATCATGCACGTCAGCCCGTCCCTGACCGAGATGGCGGATTCCTTCGGCGCCAGGCGCTGGCAGCTTTACACCAAGATCCTCCTATTCGCCGCCCTGCCCGAGATCCTCGCCGGCATCCGCATGGGCCTGATCCGGGCCGTGAAGGGGGTGGTCATCGGCCAGCTTCTGGTCTCGGTGATCGCCTTCGGACGGCTTTTCGCCATTTATTCCCGCAATTTCCATCTCGAGGAGTTCTGGGCCCTGGCGTTGATCCTGTTCGCTTTCGCCCTCGGCCTCTCCGCGCTCATCGGCATATTGGAACAGAAGGTCGAATATTACGCCGGCGTCCGAGGATGAGGATACGCGGCTCCTTTTCCCCCCTGTCATAGTAAGCTGGAGAGCAAACCATGAGCCTACCCGTTCCCACCGTATCAATCCCGACGATCGAAATAGCCGGATCGGAAGAGCGGTTTCCCGCCCGCCGCATCTACTGCGTCGGGCGCAACTACATGGCCCATATTCGCGAGACCGGCAACGACGAGCGGGAGCCGCCGTTCTTCTTCCAGAAGCCTGCCGACGCGCTGGTGCTCGACGGCGGGGACTTTCCCTATCCGTCGCTTTCGGAGAACGTCCATCACGAGATCGAGCTGGTGGTCGCCATCGGCAAGGCGGGCCGGAACATCGCGCCCGGGGACGCCCACGGCCATATCTTCGGCTACGCCGTGGGCCTGGACATGACGCGGCGCGACATCCAGGGCGTGGCCAAGGAGATGCGCCGGCCGTGGGAAGCGGGCAAGTCCTTCGACCACGCGGCGCCCTGCTCCCCCATCGTGCCGGCCGCCGACATCGGGCACCCGGAGACGGGCGCCATCTGGCTCAAGGTCAACGGGGAACTCCGCCAGGAAGCGGACTTGAGCCACCAGATCTGGAACGTGCCGGAGTCCATCGCCCACCTGTCGGAGCTGTTCGAACTGGTCCCCGGCGACCTGATCTTCACCGGGACGCCGTCCGGCGTCGGCCCCGTGCACCCGGGCGACGTCATGGAAGGCGGCATCGAGGGCATCGGCGAGCTCCGGGTCCGGGTCGTCTGATTAAAGCCGCGACGCACGGATGGCCAAATTTTTTCTAAAACAATAATACCTATTATTGATGGAATGACTTCCTATAGCCTATAGTGACAAGGGAGCATAGGACCAGAGCCGACGCCTTGGCGCTATTGCCGAGGTGCCTGTTTTCCGTCTTGCCGGATGGATGAATGAGTGCATGCGCCCCTTGTTGCTGACCAGCCTCGGATATCTATTTTTCGCCCTCTCATGGCCGCTGGCCGGCGCCATGGCCGAGGGCGAGGCGCCTGCCGCCGGCGAGCGCCAGGTGGTCGCCCAGGCCCCCCCTTCCAGGCCGCCCCAATACGGCGTCGAGGACGACGGAAAGCCCACGGCCATGTGGACGGCGGACAGGGTCGCCTGGACCATGGGCGGGCTTCTCGCCGCCGCCCTCCTCGCCATGGGGTGGTGGCGCTATCACTCGACCCTCGGCTTGAACCGCCGGCTGAACGAGACCATGGCGGCCCAGGCGCGGGCGGAGGAGGCCCTGCTCAAGGCCAAGGAGGCCGCCGAGGCCGCCGACCGCGCCAAGTCCGATTACCTGGCCCGCATGAGCCATGAGTTGAGAACGCCGCTGAACTCGATCCTCGGTTTCGCGCAGCTGATGGAGAGCGAGACCTTCGGCCCCCTGGGCCACGCCAAATACCGGGAGTATACAGGCGACATCACCGAGTCCGGCAGCCATCTCCTCGACCTCATCAACGACATGCTCGATATCTCCAAGATCGAGGCGGGGACGATGGAGTTAATCGAGGAAGACGTGGACGTGTCGAAGGTGGTGGCCTACGCCGTTCGAACGGTCCGGGAGCAGGCGGCGAGGGGGAAGGTGAAGGTGTCGGCCGAGGCGCCGGAAGACACGCCGGGACTGAGGGGCGACGAGATGCGCCTGAAGCAGATACTCCTCAATCTGCTCTCCAACGCCGTCAAGTTCACGCCGCCCGGAGGCCGGGTGGACGTGGAGACCCACGTGGACGGCGGAAACACCATGGTCTGGCGCATCGCCGATACGGGCATCGGCATCCAGGCCTCGGACCTGGCCCGGGTCCTCGAGCCCTTCCAGCAGGGGCGCGGGGATATCTACCAGGCGCGCGAGGGCGCCGGCCTCGGCCTCTACGTGACCGATTCCCTGGTCAAACTCCACGGCGGGATCCTGCGCATCGAGAGCGAGGTCGGCAAGGGAACGACGGTGACCGTGATGTTCCCGCCCGAGCGCACCCTCCCGGCCACTTGATCCCTCAAGCGTGCCCCCGGCAGGCTCACGCCGGCCGCGGGCCGAACAGGATGACCGCCGCGCCCAGGAAACAGATGGCGGCCCCGATCAGGTCCCAGCGGTCCGGCCTGGCGCCCTCGACGATCCACAGCCAAAGCAGGGACGAGGCGATATACACCCCGCCGTAGGAAGCATAAGCCCGCCCGGCGAAGGTCGAATCGACGCGGGTGAGCAAGTACGCGAACAGCGCCAGCGCCGCCATTCCCGGCAGCACCCAGAGCGCGCTTTTGCTCAAGCGCAACCACGCCCAGAAGGCGAAACAGCCGCCGATCTCGGCCAGGGCCGCGGCCATGTAGATCGCAAACGAACGCATTCGCCCGCCCTTCCAAAACCGCCCGGCGAGGGGACGGGGCGTTTAAAGCTCTAGGCCGCCGCGCGGATGGCCGCGGCGTTGACCTTGTCGTCCACGTGGCCCTCGAAGCGCTTGAAGTTGTCCTCGAAACGCCGGGTCAGTTCCGTGGCCACGGAATCGTAGGCCGACTTGTCGGACCAGGTGTTCTTCGGGTTCAGGGCCTCAGCAGGCACGCCCGGGCAGGTTTCCGGCACCAGCAAGCCGAAGTTGGGGTCGGGCGACGCCGCCGACTGGGCCAGGCGGCCGTCCAGGGCGGCGTTCACCATGGCCCGGGTGTGGGCGATCTTCATGCGCTCGCCGACACCGTAGCCGCCGCCGCTCCAGCCCGTGTTTATGAGCCAGCAATGGGCCTCGTGCTTGGCCATCAGCTCGCCCAGCAGCCCGGCGTACACCGTCGGATGGCGGGGCATGAAGGGGGCGCCGAAACAGGTGGAAAACGTGGCCGTCGGTTCCTTCAGGCCTGTTTCCGTTCCCGCCACCTTGGCGGTGTAGCCGGACAGGAAGTGGAACATGGCCTGTTCCGGGCTCAGCCGGCTGACGGGCGGCAGGACGCCGAAGGCGTCGCAGGTCAGCATGATGATGTTCCGGGGATGGCCGGCCATGCCGGTGAGGGACGCGTTGGGGATCAGCTCTATGGGATAGGAGGCCCGGGTATTCTCGGTCAGCGAGGCGTCGTCCAGATCAAGGGTGCGGTCGTCCATGTCGATGACCACGTTCTCCAGGATGGTGCCGAAGGAGCGCGTGGTGGC
>JADFTO010000294.1 GCA_022560215.1 Pseudomonadota bacterium
GTGGCCGCCGAAGCGGGGGTCGGCCTGGCCCAGATGCTTGAGGCCTTTCCCTCCAAGGCGGCCCTGGTCAGGGGCTTGCTGGCGGACATCGACGCCCGGGTCCTGGCCGGCGGCGGGGTGGACGGGGACGCCACGGCCAGGGACCGCCTGTTCGCCGTGCTCATGCGCCGCTTCGACGCGCTGGCGCCCCACAAGCACGGCGTCGCGGCGATCGTCGCGGACTCGGCCCTGGCCCCGGCATTCGCCGCCTGCGTGCTGCCCCGTTTCATGGGCTCCATGGCGCGGATGCTGGAGGCCGCGGACGTGGCGTCGAGCGGGGTGGCCGGGCTGGCGAGGACCAAGGGCCTGGCTTTGATCTACTTCAACGCCTTCCGCGTCTGGCTCGACGACGACACCCCGGACATGGCCCGCACCATGGCGGCGCTGGACAGGGGCCTGGCCCGGGCGGAATGGCTGATGGGCCTGCTCCGTCCCCGGGGCAAGTCCGCCGCCTTAACCGAAGCCCGGGTGCATTGATAAGGGGTTAGGCGTTAAACTCATCTGAATATGAGCACGCTTTACGCAAGGCTCCTGGCCGCGGCCGTCGGGTTACTCACCGCCTTCTTCGGCCGCTGGCGCAGGCTGACCGTCCTGGCCAGGCTGTCGGACCGGCTGGCGCCCGAGGCCAGGGTCACCGTCAACGGCACGGACATAACCCTCTTCGTCCCCGACCGCACGGCCGTCTATTGGCCCCGCCACGGGTTCGCCAGCGAACCGGGCACCCTGGCCTGGATCGACGGCTTCTCGGCCGGAGACGTGCTCTACGACATCGGCGCCAACGTCGGCATATTCACCATCTACGCGGCCAAGGCCGCCGGCGTGCGGGTCGTCGCCTTCGAGCCCAACCCCTTTTCCTTTCGCGTCCTCGTCCGCAACCTGGAGCTCAACGGGATCGCAGGCCGGGTCACCCCCCTATGCCTGGCCCTCGGCGGCGCCACTGCTCTTGAGTCCCTGGCGCTCAGCCACATGGAAAGCGGCTCCGGCGGCAACCGCCTGACCGGCGGCAAGGATGGCGGCGGCGCGCTCTCCTTCGAGACCCTGGCCTTCGGCCTCGACGACCTGGCGGGCCGGCTCCCGGCGCCCAGCCGCCTCAAGCTGGACGTGGACGGAAACGAGCCGGAAATCCTGGCCGGCGCCCGGGCCACCCTCGCCGACCCCCGCCTGAAGTCGGTCTTGTGCGAATTCGACGGCCAGGGGGAGGAAACGTACAAGGCCATGGACTCCCTGCTCCGCGAATGCGGGCTCGTCGAGGACCGTACCAGGCCCGACGACGGCTCGGCCAACAGGCTGTACGTAAGAAATTGAGCCCAACCAGCCGGATTGTGCTCTAGGCGGGCAGTCCTGCCTTGAGAAGGCCGTCGCGGTGGTGCGTGTGGTCGTCATCTTTCAGATAGTGCTGGGTCACCATGTGGGCATCGACGGTGAAGTCCGGGGCGCAATTCAGCACCTCACGCCCATGGGCCGCCGCCTGGGTGTCATCGTCCAGATAGGCGTAACTTGCGGCGATAAAGGCATGTTGGGTTTGATCCGGCGTGTTGATGTGCTTGAACGCCTCGATTGCGTCCTGGTATCGATGGGCTACGAAGTAGGCGCGGCCCAGATGACTCCAGAATCGCGGCGGATGAAATGGATTTAGCTGCATCGCTTTCTTGATCCACTCGATGCCCTCGTCCGGCCTGCCGAGCCAGGTCATCAATTCCCCGTTCTGGACGACGGACAAATCGTAGTTTGGATTGAGGTTGAGCGCCATTTCCTGATGCAGCAACGCTTGATCGAAATTGTGACGCGTGATGTTCAAGGCGGCGAGGATGCGATGAACGTCTGCGTCGTTCTCGTCGAGAGCAAGAGCGCGTTCCAATTCTTCGGCGATCTCTTGCAAGGTGAGCTCGGGATCCTCGTCCCAGCCATAGACCCAAGCCTGACCCAGGACGCAAGCCCGCCAAGCTCGGGCATGGGCGTATCCGGGATCCAGTTCAATGGCGCGATCCAGGAGTTTCAGCGCTTCGGCGTTGTCCTGGCGCCTACTGTGGTGGTGGAGCACCTTGCCGGCCAGCACGCATTCGTAAGCAGCCATGTTGTCTGTCGGCTTTTGCCTGGCACGGTTGTGACTGTCCGCCTCGACCCGACCGGGGAGCGTGGCAACGATCGACGGCTTGATGACCTCGGTACGCGCCGATTGCCAAGCGGCGATCGTGGCGTCCTCGTCCTCGTTCATGAGGCGCGTATACCCGGCGATATCGGCGGCGAGGATCGCCGCCAGCCTTCGCTGTATGGGTTGGTCGTTCATGGGCTTCCCGATCGACCATATGACGGGGGTATTTTAGTGGAAGTTGCAGGGCAGGCAATCGAATAGGACGGCAATCACATCTGTCCGCGAAAGCTCGGGACAGGACCACCAGGAGGGGCCCAACCAAAGTCCGTTATGTGGCCATTCGGTCATTTTATGAGTTCACGCCCTAATGTGATGGTTCCTAAATTCAGCACCTTAAGAGTGCTGAATTTAGGAATCTGAATCACACTAGAATCAATATGTTAGCGTCCTGAATCCGAAATTCGATGAAACGAAATTCGGATTCAGGACACTAGGATACGAACATCCCACCGCCCTCAGCTGCACTTTGAATAGCCGCAGGACTTGCAGTTGTCGCAGCCTTCCTCGCGCACCAGGCCCGCCTGGCCGC
>JADFTO010000295.1 GCA_022560215.1 Pseudomonadota bacterium
AGCTTGACTCATCGCCCTTTGGCAAGCGCGACCGCGCGCCGGCGCTTATGCGCCGTGAGCCTGCGTGGCGCATGAACGCCCAGCGGTCCTTCTTAAGGGCCGCTGGTATTAACGGGCGTCAACCGGCGGGCTCCTCGCAGAGGGCGGCCACGAACTGGGCCAGATCCCCTTGGCGGTCCCGGCGCAGGCGCCGGGCGGCGTCGAGGATCGCCTTTTCGGACGCACTCGGGTCATCAACGTCGCGCCCGGGGTCCCTGAGCATTCGCTCGGCGTCCAGGATCGCCCGGGCGGCCGCGACGCTCACTTCCACCTCGCGGTTGATGATGATGTAGTCGTATTCTTCCCAATGGCTCATTTCGCCCCTGGCCATGGCCATGCGCCGGCGGACCACGTCCTCGCTGTCCTGGGCGCGGCGGCGCAGGCGGTCTTCCAGCTCGGAATAAGACGGCGGCAGGATGAAAATACTGACCAGGTCGTCCCGGGCGTTGTCGCTCAGTTGCTGCGTGCCCTGCCAGTCCACGTCGAAGAGCACGTCGCGGCCGGCGGCGAGGGCCTCCTCCACCGGCTCCCTCGGGGTGCCGTATGAATTGCCGAACACCTGTGCGTGCTCCAGCAGCCGGTCCTGCTCCTCCATCTCCCGGAAGGCTCGTTCGCTGACGAATAGATAGTCGACGCCGTCCTCCTCGCCGGGACGCGGCGCCCGGGTGGTCACCGAAACCGACATGGTCAGGTTGGGATCGCGTTCGAGGAGTTCGCCCGCGATGGTCGTCTTGCCGGCACCGGACGGCGACGACAGGACCAGCATCAGGCCGCGCCGCCTCACCGGTCCCTGGTTGGCGCCCTTATTCAATGTTCTGTACCTGCTCGCGGAATTGTTCGATGGCGGCCTTGAGGTCCAGGCCGACGCGGGTCAACTCCACGTCCGCCGATTTGGAACAAAGGGTGTTGGCCTCGCGGTTGAACTCCTGGCACAGGAAATCCAGCCGCCGCCCGATGGCGGTATCTTCGTCCATCAGGTCCTGGGCCGCCTGCCGGTGGGCCTCGAGGCGGTCCAGCTCCTCGCTGACGTCCGCCTTGCTCATCAACAGCGCGGCTTCCTGGGCCAGGCGTTCCTCCGGCAGGGCGGGGATGGCTTCCAGGAGCGCCGCCACCTGGGTCTCCAGGCGCTCCCTGATCATCCCGGGCTGGGCGGCGGCCAGGGAGCCCGCGCGGGCGCATAGCTCCCCGATGCCGTCCAGGTGGGCCGCCAGCACGGCCGCCAGGCGTGTCCCTTCCTCGCCTCTCATGGAAACAAGGGATTCCAGGGCGTCCTCCAGCCCTTTCAGGATGTCGGCCTCGACAACCTGGCGCACCTCGGCGCCGATGTCTTCGTCCGCCGCCTCGATGACGCCGCGCAGGTTGAGCAGGCCGTCGACGGTGGGACCGGCGGCATCGGGCAGGCGTTCCTGGATCTCGGGCAAGAGCGCGATGATCTGGTCCAGGGCGCCCGAGTTCAGGCGGAAGCCGCCGTCGGCCCGGGTCCACTTGACCGTCAGGGCGAGGGTCATGTTGCCGCGGCGGAAACGGGCCGCCACCCGTTCCCGGGCCGCCGCCTCCAGGCCTTCGAACCCTGGCGGCAGGCGCAGGCGCATGTCCAGCCCCTTGCCGTTGACGCTTTTGACCTCCCAGGTCCAGGAACACGCCCCGCTCAGGCCTCCCGAGCGGGCGAAACCGGTCATGGACGAGATGGACACCCTACTCCTCCGCGATAGCCTTGGTGCGTCCGTTTATAGACAAGGCGGCAACCCGCAACAAGGTCGCGGGGGCGGCGGCTTATGGTATTAAAGGTCCATGAAATCGCCCCGCTCCATCCTGATCACCGGGGCCTCGAGCGGCATCGGCGCGGCCCTGGCGCGCGCCTACGCCGGGCCGGGCGTCTTCCTGGCCCTTTCGGGCAGGAACGAAGAGCGCCTGGACAAGGTGGCCGGGGCCTGCCGCAAACGCGGAGCGGTAGCCGAGGCGCGCATCCTCGACGTGACGGACGGCCCGGCCATGGCGCGGTGGCTGGCCGGCGTGGACGGGGGCCACCCCCTGGACCTGGTGATCGCCAACGCGGGCATTTCGGGGGCCGAGGACCGGGTCCGCGAAATCTTCGCCGTCAACCTGGCCGGGGTCCTGAACACGGTGCTCCCCGCCATTCCGCCCATGCGCGGGCGGGGACGCGGGCAGATCGCCATCATGAGCTCCATCGCCGGCATCAGGGGACTGCCGTCGGCGCCGGCCTATGCCGCCTCCAAGGCGGCGGTCAAGGCTTACGGCGAGGGCCTGCGCGGCAGCCTGGCCGCCGACGGGGTGCGGGTGTCCGTGATCTGCCCGGGGTTCGTCAAGAGCCCCATGACGGCCTCCAACCGGTTCCCCATGCCCTTTCTCATGGAGGCGCACAAGGCGGCGCGGATCATCCGCCGCGGCCTGGCCCGGGAAGCGCCCCTGATCGCCTTTCCCTGGCCCCTGGTGTGGGGCCTGCGGCTGGTCTCGGCGCTGCCTTCGCCGATCGCCGATTCCCTGCTCGGCCGGCTGCCGGCGAAGAGCTGACTCATACCAAAGGGCGTTGAGCTTGACTCATCGCCCTTTGGCAAGCGCGACCGCGCGCCGGCGCTTATGCGCCGTGAGCCTGCGTGGCGCATGAACGCCCAGCGGTCCTTCTTAAGGGCCGCTGGTA
>JADFTO010000296.1 GCA_022560215.1 Pseudomonadota bacterium
TGGCAGCTGTGGCATCAGGATGGCGCGCCGGCAGCGGGCGCCGGCGCCGCCGGCCGGGGCCCCGGGGACAAGAAGCTCCCCGGCCTAGCGCGGCGCCTGGAGGCCGCCCTTTCCGCCCTCGCCGGACCCGGGGCGGAGCCGGCCCTGGCTGAGTTCGAAACCAGGCTGTTGTCCGCGCTGCCAGGCAGGCTCGATGCCCTGCGCCAGTCCCTGGACGCGGGGCCGGTGGCCCTCGGAGACCTTCCCGAGGGCTTGCGGCAACGCAGCGTCGCCGCCGACGGACGCGCCAAGATAACGGTCTACCCGAAGGAAAACCTGCACGACCGGGAGGCCCTGGAACGCTTCGTCGAGGCGGTCAGGGGGCTCGCCCCCGGCGCCACCGGCTCGCCCGTTGTCATCCTGGAAGCAGGCAACACGGTGGTCGCCGCCTTCCGCGACGCGGCCATCATCGCCGTGGTTTCCATCGCCCTGCTGCTGGCGGTCCTGTTGCGCAGCCCGAGGGACATTTTCCTGGTTTTCGCGCCGCTCACCCTGGCCGCCCTGCTTACCGTCGCCGCCTCTGTCCTGTTCGACCTTCCCTTCAACTTCGCCAACGTGATCGTGTTGCCGCTGCTATTCGGGCTGGGCGTGGCCGGGGCCATCCATCTGGTGCTGCGGGAACGCGACGAGGGAGCCGGGGCATTTGCGACCAGCACGCCGCGCGCGGTGGTGTTCAGCGCGCTCACCACCATCGGATCGTTCGGCGCCATCGCGCTATCCAGCCATCCGGGAACGTCGAGCATGGGGATGCTGTTGACCATCGCCGTCTCGTTGACCCTGGCCTGCACCCTGGTGGTCCTGCCCGCCCTGATGGAAATCATGCCGCGAAAGGCGGCGGCAGACTGAGCCATGTCCCCTTCGCCGATTGAACCAGTGCATTCGCCGGAAAGGATGTTTCCCCTGATCCGGCAGATTTCCACCCGCGTGACGCCGGCGCTGGCGGCCACGCCCCTCACCGCCAACCAGGTCACGGCGGCTTCGCTGCTGTTCGGGCTGGCCTGCAACTGGGCCATTATGCAGGGCGGCTGGACCTGGACGGCGACCGGCGCGGCCCTGCTGTTCGTTAGCTATGTCCTCGACAACTGCGACGGCGAGATCGCCCGCCTCAAGGACCAGTGCACCGAATTCGGCGATCGGTTTGATACCTTCGTCGACTGGCTGGTGAACGCCGGTTTCTTCGCCGCCCTCGGAATCGGCACCGCCGCCGGATCGGGAGAGGCCATCTGGCTGTGGCTGGGATGGGCCGCCGCCGCCGGCGCCACCTTGAACTATTTCATCGGCCTCATCATCGAAGCCCGCCAGGGCGGCGCCTTAACCGCGGACGAGACCCCGGGCAAGGAACCCGTGACCCGGAGGGAGTGGATCGTCTATTTCTTCCGCGAACTCGCCCGCGCCGATTTCTGTTTCATCGTCCTGGCGCTGGCGTCCCTGGACCTGACCTGGGTGTTGTTGCCTGTGGGCGCGGTGGGGGCGCAGGTCTATTGGGCCACCCATTTCATCCGCGGCGCGGGTGGGTACCATGTCTAGGCCCGCGGACACCATGAGCGCGGCGCGTCCCGGAACGGAGTGATGCCGTGCGCCACCTGAAGTTCGCCTACCTTCTGATCGGCATCGCCATCCTGGCCCTGGTGGTGGGCGAAATCGAACTGGAGGAAGTGGCCGCCCTCGTGGTCCAGGTGGGCTGGGGCATCGCCGCCGTGGTCGGGGTGTACTTCCTCGCCTTCGTCATCGATTCGTTTACCTGGCAGATGGCCTTGACGGGCGTCCCCCTCGACGCCGTCTGGCTCTACCGCATGTGGAAGGTGCGCATGGTGGGAGAGGTGTTCAACACCGTGCTCCCGGCCGCGGGCATGGGCGGGGAGCCGGTCAAGGCGGTGCTGTTGAAGAAACACTACGGCGTCGGGTATCGGGAAGGCACGGCCTCGCTGATCCTGGCCAAGACCATCAACATGATCGCCCTGGTGGTGTTCCTCTCCGTCGGGTTCGTCCTCATGGCCTATTCCCCGGCCTTGCCCGGCTCCTACAAGTCGGCGGCCGGGCTGGGCCTGGGCGCTTTCGCCCTCGGCATCTTTTTGTTCTTCGCCATTCAGAGGCTGAAAATCTCCTCCGTCGCCGGAAGCTGGATCGGCCGCCGGCGTTTGGGGCGGCGGATCGAGGGTCTGCTCCACCACGTCCGCGACATGGATGACCGCCTGGCGGGCTTCTACTCGGGCCACGGGGTCCGGTTCGCCGGCGCCATCGGGCTGGCCCTGGTCAATTGGCTGCTCGGCGCCGTGGAAATTTACGTCACCATGATTTTCCTCGGCCGGCCCATATCGTTGGCGGACGCCTGGATCATCGAATCCGCGGCCCAACTGGTGCGGGCGGGCACCTTTTTCATCCCCGCCAGCATCGGCGCCCAGGAGGGCGTCTTCCTGCTGGTCTACGGGGCGATGACCGGTTCTCCCGCGCTGGGGGCGGCCGTCGCCGTGGTCCGGCGGCTGCGCGAGATCATCTGGATCCTATGGGGATTGCTTTTGGGCTCGATCTACACCTTCAAGCCCGCCCACGATGAATAATACCAGCGGCCCTTAAGAAGGACCGCTGGGCGTTCATGCGCCACGCAGGCTCACGGCGCATAAGCGCCGGCGCGCGGTCGCGCTTGTCAAAGGGCG
>JADFTO010000297.1 GCA_022560215.1 Pseudomonadota bacterium
GCCTTCGCCCTCGCCGGGCTCGCCCTCGCCCTCGGCTGGCTCGCCCTCGCCTTCGGCGGCGGCTTCCTCGCCCTCGGCCTCGCCGCCTTCATCGCCTTCTTGCGGGGAGGGCGTCGGGGGCAGGGCCTGCAGCGCGGAGCCGTACTGCTGCTGGATCTGGGCCGGGGTGAAGATGATGGGCGGCGGCAGGGGCTCGAAGAAACTCGTGGCCTGGATCGTCGCCCCGGCGGTGTTCAGGACCCGGGTGTTCTGCCCGTTGCTGACCACGATCTCGCCCACCGTGACGACGCCGTCGGCGTCGGTCTGGGGCAGCAGGGTAATGGTGTTCAGCTCGCCCTCGGCGGCGGCAAAGCCGGCCACCCTGGTGCCGCGCACCCCGATGGTCGCCACCGGGGTGGTCACGGTCATGCCGTCGGGCGAGGTCTTGGCGATCTGGCCGCTGACGAAGGAGAACACGCCCTGCACCAGGGAAACCTTGAAGGTGCCGGTCTTGTCCCCGGGGTCGTAGACCATTTCGTCCAGCACCATCCGCCCTTCCTCGCCCAGCGAGAAGGTGGTGTTGTCAACGAAGACGATGCCGATGGCGCCCCCCGAGCCGGTCTCCAGCACGTCGCCGGAATAAACGGAATCGCCTTTGACAAGGGTCACTTCCGAGCCGTCGGCGCGCACCGCGGTGACCGTGCCTTCCACCGTTTCCACCGTTCCCACCGGTTCCGCCGCCGCCTCGGGTCCGGCCTGGGCGTACTGCCCCGGCGCGATGGGGCCGGCCAGCTTGGCGGCGAGGCCGGCCTTGATGACCGCGCCCCCTTCCGTCATCAGGTCGGGCGGGGATTGCAGGGTGAAGAAGCCGCGCACGATGACGGTGGCGCCGTCTTCGCCGATAAGGACGAGATCGGGGCCGAGGCGCACGAAATCGGCGTCCAGCAGCATGTCGCCGCCGGGCACCACCAAATCGGCGCCGTTTTCGGCTTCGAGGATCAACGGCGGGGCGCCGTCGGCTCCGGCCTGCAGCAATTTCAGGTCGAATGCGATGCTCATGGTCGTCCTTATCCGTGGCAGCAGATCATATTCACTCAAGCATCGTCTAAGAAAATATTATGGCTTTAAGAATTGCATCATAGCAAATCGGCACCGAAAAGGGGAGTGACGCACGTCACTCCCCTTCGTTTTTTCATTGCTTGTCGAAGAAGGCCTAACGCCACGTTCGCGGCGCCTTGTATAGCGCCACGGGCGGTCAATTCCTGATGGCGTCCTTTTCCAGCCGGCCCATCACGTTGAGCAGGGTGTAGACGGCGATGGTCACGTCCACTTCGGCGGAGGCCGCGTCGCTGCTGGCGTCGATCAGGGCCGTTTCGCCGGCCAGCACGTCGATCAGGGAGCGCCGGCCCAATTGGCGCTCCTTGCGGGCGAAATCCAGGAACTCGGACGCGATGTTGGCCTGGTTCTTCAGCAGGGCGGCGTTTCCCCGCGAAGTCCTCAGGTTTTCCCAGGCGTCCCTGGCCTGTTGCTCGACCACGTCCCTGGCATCGGCGTACCTGAGTTCCGTCGCCGACAGGGTGCTCTTGGCGGCGCGAAGCGTGTTCACCGCCGTGAAACCGAGGTTGAACGGATAGGTCAACTGGACCTTCGCCAGCCTCTCCGTCTCTTGGCCGATGGTTCCGCCCACGTCATCCTTGTACTTGGCTTCGAGCACGCCCTCGAGCTTGGGAAAGAAGCCCGAGGCCCGGGACTGTTTCACGGTTTCCCTGGCGATGCTGTTGCCGATGTTGGCGGCGATGAGCTGCGGATTGTCCTTCATGGCCGTTTCCACCGCGCCCTTCACGTCCTGGGGCAGCAGGTCGAGGGGAAGGGTCGGGGATTTCATGGAGCTCAGCTCCCCAGGCGCCGCTCCGAAGACTTCCCGGAAGGCGTTGCGGGCCACCTGCAGGGCGCCCTCGGCGCGGACGCGCCGGGCCGAGGCCCCCGCCAGCTGCACCTTGGCCTGGAGCACGTCGGTGGAGAAACCCGCGCCCCGTTCGACCAGCGCATTCTCAAGGCCCGTCTGGCGAATCAGGTTGCTCTCCGACTGGCGGGAGAAGTCGAGCACGTCGCCCGTCCTGAGCACGTTCAAATAGGCGGTGACCGACTGCAGCAGGAGGTTCTGGCGCGCCGCGTCGAGGACCGCGCGTGCCTGTTCCAGGGTCAGGCGGGCCGAGCGCATGACGGCGTTAGTGGAGCCGAAGTCCCACAGCAACTGGGTGATTGTGAGATCGATTTCCCTGGGAACGAGTTTGGTGTCCGCGGCCTTTTCCGGCTTCTGGTCCTCGATGCCGTAGCTGGCGGAAACGTCCAGGTTCGGGAACCAGTTGCCGAGCGCCACCCGCGCCTGTTCGCGGGCGCTGACCACGTCGGCCTCGGCCGCCTTGACCTGGTTGTCGTTGACCAGGAGATCGGGAACCAGCTTGGAGAGGACTTCCGCCCGGGCGCCGGGCGCGAAAAGAAAGGCCGAAAGCAGGACACCCGCTCCCAAACCCGTGAAATCCGATTTTGTGATTGTCATTCCCGGAGCCCCTAGACTGTCCCTTTGAGGACACTATAACACGGCGTCAGGAAAGGGTCATATTCAATACCTGAAACTTGATTAAGCAGTTGATTATGGCTTTTTGCAACTCCGTTGTTTGAAAGGTTAAGTATGTTTAAATAATCATAA
>JADFTO010000094.1 GCA_022560215.1 Pseudomonadota bacterium
GCCCTCTTGGCGCATCGTGCTGATCGCGATGATATCATTCCACACGCCGAAGAAGGTTCCAAAAATGGCGACGCCATCATAGGGAACAGTGACCA
Source organism: Pseudomonadota bacterium (assembly GCA_022560215.1). Taxonomy (GTDB): domain Bacteria; phylum Pseudomonadota; class Alphaproteobacteria; order Rhodospirillales; family 2-02-FULL-58-16; genus JADFTO01. Next base: position 96 of record JADFTO010000094.1, read on the forward strand.
TGACCTTCTCGGTGAAGTTCGGCGTGCAATCCGGATACTTGAACCAATGAGTGATCTCAATGGCGCTGTCGGGGATGTTGATCCCGCCGACGGCCGACATCGCGTCCCGAACGGCGGATCGGATGGCTGCATCGTCTGCCGTCGCCTGGATCGCGGCGGTCCGCACGCCCTCTCGGGCCGCGTTGGTGAGGATCTGCCGGAACATGAAGCTGTTGCCGAACTCGATGACGCCGAAGAGCAGAGTCAACAGCAGAGGCGTCACGACCGCCATCTCGACAACCGCTGCACCTCGTTTGCAAGTCCTGTTCCAGAGAGTCCGTCTCGCGTGTCTGTTCATTTCAGAAACTCCACCAGCCGAGCGTCAGCCCGGTCAACACCGTGATCGATCCTATCGTCAGCGGAATGCCATAGGGCAGCAATTGCGACGATTCGCCGAATGACTTTGCACCGCCGAAATCCGTGAACCAGTGTGCGGGATTCGACATCTTGACCATGATCGTGGTCATGTTCGTAGAGGCTTGGCGGAGTCTCCCGCTGGAGACAATCATGACGATTCCAATCACTCCGCCCAAGAGGGCGCCCACCAGAAACGCCCACAAGGTCATCATGGGACCGAACCACGCTCCGATGGCCGCCATGAGCTTGACATCACCCGCGCCCATTCCATGAACCATCCACGGCACGATTAAGACACCGAAACCGACCAACGCGCCCGCGAGCGAAATCCAGATCCCACGACCTTCGGAATGCCCACACTGCATGGCCATTCCGGCCGCCAGCAACAGCGCGTTCAGCCAGTTCGGCACACGCTTCTCTTTGCCATCGACCCACGAAGCATACAATATGCCCGGCACCAAAATGGCCCACGTCGCTGTCCAGTAACTCAACTCCATCTCTGTTCTCCCACCAAATTATTCGGAACTCCATCCATCCCGCGTGCGACTCTTCGGCTCCTCAAGCTCTCCCGCTTACACTGCCAGCAGACCATGACCGCCGAGTTCCAATACGGAGAGGCGGGCACGCGCCCATGACGACGTGGCCACCCTAACCGATGCCGACCTTGCCGGTCAGGCGATGGCGATCCTTGATTTCGGCCGGATCCGCAAGCCCGGCCGCGCGCTGATCCGGGTCTATAATCCTTCGCCTAAAGAGCACGGCTGGAATTCCAATCACACCGCCATCGAGATCGTCAACGACGACATGCCGTTCCTGGTCGATTCCGTCACCGCCGAGCTCAACCGCAGGGACGTCACCGTGCACTTGGCCATTCACCCCGTGTGCAAGGTGCGCCGCGACGGCAGGGGCCGGATGCGGGAACTCCTCGATCCCGGCATGTGCGGAGACGGCGTCGCCACTGAATCCATGATGCACCTGAACATCACCCGCCAATCGGGCAAGCGCCTGGACAGCATTCGCTCGGGCATCGACGGCGTGATCGCCGACGTTCGCGCGGCGGTGGAGGATTGGGGCTCCATGCGCGATCGCATGGAGATGATCATCAAGGAACTGGACCGGCCCCCTTCCGGCGTGCCCGGCGAGGAGGCCCACGAGGTCCGTGAATTCCTGCGCTGGCTCCACGACAACCATTTCACGTTCCTGGGCTTCCGCGAATACGACTTCAAGATAGACAAGAGGAAGTCCGCCATTTCGGTCAGGCGGAGAACCGGCCTCGGCATCCTGCGGGACCCGAAGTTCGTGCTCTTCAAGGAGCTCCGGAACCTGGCCTCCATGCCGCCGGAGGTGCGCGCCTTCGTCGGCAGGCCCGATCTCCTGCTGGTCACCAAGACCAGCCTCACCTCCACCGTCCACCGCCCGGTGCACATGGATTCCATCGGCCTCAAGCGTCTCGACGCCAGGGGCCGGGTGGTCGGCGAGCGGGTGTTCGTCGGCCTGTTCACGTCCACGGCCTACAACCTCAATCCCCGGGACATACCGATGCTCAGGCGGAAGCTGCAGAAAGCCTTCGACCGCGCCGGCTTCCCCCCGGCCAGCCACGACGGCAAGTCCCTGCTCAACATCCTGGAGACCTATCCCAGGGACGAGCTGTTCCAGGTCTCGGAGGACCACCTGTACCGGGCTTCCATGGGCATCCTGCACCTGCAGGACCGCCAGAGGGTGGCGCTGTTCACCCGCGCCGACGATTACGGGCGCTTCATCTCGTGTTTCGTCTACATCCCCCGCGAGCGCTACACCACCGACCTCAGGCACCGCCTTCAGGACATCATGTGCGAGGCCTTCGCGGGCGAGGTGTCGACCTACAAGGCGGAGCTCGGCGATTCCCCCCTGGCCAGGCTGCACGTCATCATCGCGACGACGCCGGGCCGAGTTCCCAAGTACGACATCGATGAGCTGGAAGCCAGGATGGCCGAGGAGGCGCGGTCCTGGTCCGACCGCATGCAGGACGCGCTGGTCGCCGCCAACGGCGAGGAACAGGGCCTGGAACTCTGCCGCCGTTACGCGGACGCCTTCCCGCCCGGCTACCGGGAGCGCTTCGCCGGGGACGACGTGGTCGCCGACGTGGCCAAGCTGGAGCAGGTCCTGGAAAGCGACGCCCTGGGCATGAACCTTTACAAGCCGCCAGGGACGGCGGCCAATCGGTTCCGTTTCAAGATCTACAGCCGCCGGCAGCCTGTGCCGCTTTCCGACATCCTGCCCATGCTCGAGCACCTGGGATTAAAGGTGGTGGACGAGTTTCCCCATGCCATCCGCCCCAGGGACGCGGACCTGGTGATGATTCACGACTTCGGACTGGAGACCCGCGACGGCTCCGGGGTGGACGTGGGTGGCGCCCGCGAGAACTTCCATGACGTCTTCGGCCGGGTCTGGCGCGGTGAATTGGAAAGCGACGGTTTCAACGGGCTGGTGCTCCAGGCCGGGCTTTCCTGGCGCGGAGTGGTAATCCTGAGGGCCTATTGCAAGTACCTGATACAGGCTCGGATATCCATTGCCCAGGACACCCTGGAACAGACCCTGGCCAAACATTCCGCGCTTACCGGGCGCATCGTCGAGTTGTTCATGGCCAAGTTCGATCCCAAGGGCGGCAAGAACGCCAAGGGCCGGGCCGCCCGCATCCTCAATCGCCTGAACGACGGCCTGGATTCGGTTGAAAGCGCCGTCGAGGATGGAATCCTGCGCCACTTCATCTACATGGTGGACGCGACCCTGCGCACCAATTTCTTCCAGGAGTCAGGGGACGGCGGGCCGAAGCCATACATTTCCTTCAAGATCGACAGCAAGAAGTTGGAGTTTCTGCCCAAGCCCCGGCCCCTGAGCGAGATCTTCGTCTACAGCCCCCGGGTCGAAGGGGTGCACCTGCGCTTCGGCATGGTGGCCCGGGGGGGGGTGCGCTGGTCCGACCGGCGCGATGACTTCCGCACCGAGATCCTCGGCCTGGTCAAGGCCCAACAGGTGAAAAACGCGGTCATCGTGCCAGTGGGCTCCAAGGGCGGCTTCTACGTCAAGCAGCCCCCCACCGAAGGCGGCCGCGAAGCCTACCTCAAGGAGGGGATCGCGTGCTACGAAACCTTCATTTGCGGCCTCCTCGACATCACCGACAACCGAGTCGGGAACCGGGTGGTCCCGCCCAAGGACGTGGTGCGCCTGGATGAGGACGACCCCTACCTGGTGGTCGCCGCCGACAAGGGGACGGCCACCTTCTCCGACATCGCCAACGGCATTTCCCAGCGCTACGGCTTCTGGCTCGGCGACGCCTTCGCCTCGGGCGGCAGCCAGGGCTACGACCACAAGAAGATGGGGATCACCGCCCGCGGCGTCTGGGAATCCGTCAAGCGGCACTTCCGCGAACTCGGCCTGGACACCCAAACGGAGGACTTCACGGTGATCGGCGTCGGCGACATGTCCGGCGACGTGTTCGGCAACGGCATGCTGCTGTCGCGCCACATCAAGCTGCTGGCGGCCTTCAATCACCTCCATATCTTCGTCGATCCCGACCCCGACCCGGCCCGCAGCTTCAAGGAGAGAAAGCGGCTGTTCAATCTGCCCCGCTCGGCGTGGAGCGATTACGATCCCAAGGTGCTCTCCAAGGGGGGGCGGGTCTTCGAGCGCAAGGCCAAGTCCCTGGCGCTGACGCCCGAGATCAAAAAGCGATTCGCTATCCCCAAGGACAAGGTGACGCCCAACGAGCTGATGAAAATTCTGCTCACAGCCGAGGCGGACCTGCTCTGGTTCGGCGGCATCGGCACCTACATCAAGGCCGAATCGGAAAGCCATGCCGACGCCGGCGACCGGGCCAACGACGGCATCCGCGCCGAGGCCGTCGCCCTCCGCTGCCGGGTCATCGGCGAGGGGGCCAACCTGGGCATGACACAGCGCGGACGCATCGAATTCTCGCTCTCGGGCGGCCGGCTGAACACGGATTCCATCGACAACTCGGCGGGCGTGGACTGTTCCGACCACGAGGTCAACATCAAGATCCTGATCGACCGGGCGGTCGCCGCCGGCGATCTCAGCCAGAAAAACCGCAACCGGCTGCTGGCCAGCATGACCGACGAGGTGGCCCAACTGGTGCTCAGGGACAATTACCTGCAGACCCAGGCCATCACCAGGTTCGAGTCCAAGGGCGCCGGCGCGCTGGACGACCAGGTCCGCCTCATGCGCGTGCTGGAGGAGGAAGTGGAGCTCGACCGCAAGGTCGAGTTCCTGCCCGACGACGAGGCCCTCGCCGACCGGGAGGCGGCGAAACAGGGCCTGACGCGGCCGGAAATCGCCGTCCTCATGTCCTACGCCAAGATCTGGCTTTACGATAAAATCCTCGAATCGGACATCCCCGAAGACGCGGCCCTGGCCGAAAACCTGGTGAACTATTTCCCCAAGCCCCTGCGCCTCAAGTACAGGCCCCTGATCGAAAAACACCAACTGCGCCGGGAAATCATCGCCACTTACCTGACCAACAGCCTGATCAACAGGGTCGGCGCCACCTTCGTCACCGAGTTCATGGAAAAGACGGGCCGGGGGGCGGCCGACATTGCGCGGGCCTACGTCATCACCCTTCGGGTATTCCGGTTGGGCGAATTCTGGGACGGCATCGAAGCGCTGGACAACCGGGTTCCCGCCGAGGTGCAAACCTCCATGCTCAAGGACATCAACCACCTGATCGAGTGGGTGACCCTCTGGTTCCTGCGCAACGGGCATGCGTCCCTGGACATCGGCGAGCACGTGGCCGAATTCGCCGCCGGCATGGAAACCCTGAGCCGGGACCTGGACCAGACCCTGCCCGCCCACTACCTGGACGACGTGAAGATGCGCGCCAAGCCCTACATCGACAAGGGCGTGCCCAGGGGCCTGGCGCAGCTCTTCGCCGGGCTGGTGAACCTCTATTCGAGTGGCGACATCGTGCGCCTGGCCAACCGCCACAAACGCCCCGTCGCCGACGTGGCCCGGCTCTATTTCGCCATCGGCACCCGGTTCAGGATGGGCCGGCTGCGCGCCGCCTCGAACATGCTGGATTCGGAAAGCCACTGGCAGAAGCTGGCCGTCGCCGCCCTGATCGAGGAAAACTACGACCACCAGCTGGCGCTCGCCTCCCAGGTCCTGGCATGCACCGGCCGCACCCCGGACGAGCAGAAGGCCATCGACGCCTGGATCAAGAAAAACCGCGAAACCGTCGATCAGGCCGATGCCTTCCTCGAAGAACTGTGGTCGGCGGAGGTCGACGACCTCTCCATGATCGCCGTCGCCAGCCGCAAGTTCCGGGTCCTCACAGATTCCTAGTACTTTGTTCCGGGACCGACGGACGGGTGTCGCCGCGTGGTGCCTCTTCGATTGGGCCAACTCGGCCTTTCCCACCGTCATCATCACCTTCGTCTTCGCCGCCTACTTCACCGAGGCCGTCGCCGCCGACCGGGTGACGGGAACGTCGCAATGGGGCTACACCATGAGCCTGTCCGCCCTCGCCGTGGCCCTGGCCGGGCCGCTGTTGGGCGCCGTCGCCGACCACGCCGGGCGCCGCAAGCCCTGGCTCGCGGCCTTCACGGCGCTGGCGGTAGGGGCCACCGCCATGCTGTGGTACGCCCGGCCCGGGGTGGACTGGGCCCTATGGACCCTGCTCTTCGTGGCGCTGGCCAACTTCGGCTTCGAGATGGGCATGGTGTTCTACAACGCCATGCTGCCGGAACTGGCGCCCAAGGACAGGATCGGGCGCGTCTCGGGCTGGGGCTGGGGGCTCGGTTACGCGGGCGGCCTGGCCAGCCTGGCGGTGGCGCTGGTGTTCCTGATCCAGGCCGACCCCCCGCCCTTCGGCCTGGACAAGGGGACGGCCGAGCACGTGCGCGCCACGGCGCTGCTGGTGGCCGGGTGGTTCGCCGTCTTCTCCCTGCCCCTGTTCCTGTTTACCCCGGACGCCGGGCCCTCGGGGCTGGCCCCGGCCGAGGCCCTGAGGCGGGGGATCGGCACCTTGATCGCCACCATCAAGAACCTTCGCCAGCATGGCGTGATCGCTCACTTCCTGCTCGCCCGCATGATCTACACCGACGGCCTGAACACGCTGTTCGCCTTCGCCGGCATCTACGCCGCCGGCACCTTCGGCATGAAACTGGACGAAGTCATCCTGTTAGGCATCGCCATCAACGCCACCGCCGGGCTCGGCGCCGTCCTGTTCGCCTGGGTTGACGACTGGATCGGCCCGAAGCGCACCATCCTGATATCGCTTGTCGCCCTGACGGTGTTGGGGGCGGCGGTGCTGGTGGCCCAGACCAAGACCCAGTTCTGGGTGTTCGCCGTGATGCTCGGCGTCTTCGTCGGCCCGGCGCAGGCGGCCAGCCGCTCCATGATGGCGCGCCTGGCCCCGCCACACCTGCGGACGGAAATGTTCGGCCTCTACGCGTTCTCGGGCAAGGCCACCGCCTTCGTCGGTCCCGCCCTGCTGGCCTGGGTGACGGCCTATGCGGGAAGCCAGCGGGCGGGCATGGCGACCATCCTGGTTTTTTTCGCCGCCGGCATGGCGCTGCTCTGGCCCCTGCCCGAGCCCGGGCGTTGAAACCGGGCCGGGAATGGGTCAGGATCGGGCTCCAGGACCGAGGCGGATCCCCATGACCTTCCCCGACAAGAAGTACGACCACATCGGCGACTTGGCCGCCGACTACTTCGGCCGCACCGTCACCGCGCAAGCCTCGGTGGATCACGCGAAGCTGGCCGCCGCGGCGGAGATCCTGGAGGCCGCCTACGAGCGCGGCGCTTTTGTCTTCGTCTGCGGCAACGGGGGGTCCGCGTCCATTTCAAACCACCTCACCTGCGATCATTTGAAAGGCGCGCAGACCGATACCGGCCTGCTGCCCCGGGTGATGTCGCTGGCCGCCACCATGGAGACCGTCACCGCGATTGCCAACGACATCTCATTCGACGACATCTTCGTCTACCAGCTCCGCACCCTGGCCCGCGAGGGCGACGTGCTGATCTCCATCAGCTCGTCGGGGGATTCCGAAAACGTGGTCCGGGCCTGCGAATGGGCCAGGGACAACGGCGTTTCGGTGATATCCATGACCGGGTTCTCGGGCGGGCGTTCAGGTAAGCTGGCTAACGTCAACCTGCACGTGGACGGCGACAACTACGGCGTCGTCGAGGACACCCACCAGGGCCTCATGCACATCCTGGCCCAGTTCATCCGCCAGAAGCGCATGGACGAGGACCTGATCGCCGAACGCAGGTTCTAGAGCGGGCCTTCAAGGCAGCCGGACGACCCATGGCCGAGACATACGAGCTTTTCGCCGTCAAGTACGCCAGCCACCAGCGCACCCAGGGGGCCAATTATGTCGACCCGCCCGATCCCCACGAGGCCATGCCCATGGACTACTTCGTCTGGGCGGCGGTGTCGGGGATGCGCACCTTCGTCATCGACACCGGCTTCAAGGCCAGGGAAGCGGCGAGGCGGGGGCGAACCTTCCTGCGCTGCCCGGCGGACGGCCTGAAGGCGATCGGCGTCGATGCGGACGCCGTCGAAGACGTGATCGTCACCCACTTCCACTACGACCACGTGGGCAACTTCGATAAGTTCCCCAAGGCCGCCTTCCACGTCCAGGACAGTGAAATGGCCTTCGCCACCGGCCGCCACATGCTGGAGCCCCGGCATTCGTCGTCCATGAACGTGGACGATGTGGTCGGCCTGGTGCGCCACGTCTATCGCCGACGGGTCCGCTTTCACGACGGCGACGCTGAATTGGCGCCGGGGCTTTCGCTGCACCACATCGGCGGCCACACGGCGGGGATGCAGTCGGTGCGGGTCAGGACCCGGCGCGGATGGGTGGTGGTGGCCTCCGACGCGGCCCACTACTACGCCAACATGGAGACCCGCAACCCCTTCCCCGTCATCTTCGAGCTGGACGCCGTGCTTGCCGGATATGACCGTCTACTGGAACTGGCGGACTCGCCCGACCACGTGGTTCCCGGCCACGATCCCCTGGTCATGGAGCGTTATCCCCCCCCATCGGAAGACCTCGCCGGCATCGCCGTCCGCCTGGACGCGGCCCCCGCGAAGGGCTGAGGCCGCCGGGCCGACGTTCGCGCTCCAATTCCTATTGGGACTCAATATCCAACAAGCGCTCCACGTCGAGAACCACCATCAGCCGTTCATCGAGCAGATATACCCCAAGAGTGAACTCCCGCCAGAGCGGATCAAGTGTGCCGGGGGTGCCCTCATAGCACTCGGACGAGACGCTGATGATATCGCCGATGCTGTCGACAAGCAGCGCGTAGAGATCTCCGTCCTGCTCGATGGTGACGCCCATGTCCGTTACATCGTCTCCATCCGCGCCTTCGTCCCGTTCGCCGATTCCCAGACACACGCGCACACTGACCACGGTGACGATACGCCCACGAAGGTTGATGGCCCCTTTGACCTTTGGCGGCGCCAGGGGGATCGACGCGATTTCTTCCAGGTTCAGGATGTCCTGGACCTTGAGGATCGGGATGCCGAACAACTGGCCGCCAACCGTAAAGGTGACGAAGTCCTCCACGTCTTTTCCCTGGACGCTTTCGACTTCCCTGGTATCTGTTGTTACAAGGTCCTGCGCCATGTTCCGTATACTTTTTTTCAGCAGTTATACCAGCGGCCCTTAAAAAGGACCGCTGGGCGTTCATTGCCTGAGCAGGCTCACGGCGCATAAGCGCCGGCGCGCGGTCGCGCTTGCCAAAGGGCGATGAGTCAAGCTCAACGCCCTTTGGTAT
>JADFTO010000095.1 GCA_022560215.1 Pseudomonadota bacterium
ACCGCCGCGCCTGGCGGGACCCCCTGCCCCGCTTCGCCCTCAGGCCGGCAGCTTTGGACAGCGCCCGCTACCGGCGTTTCGCCCGCTTCCTTAAAGATCAGAAGCTGATCGAGGATATCCCGCCTTTGGAAACTTACGCCGTGGAACTTCCATAACGCGAGGGCCGCTCATGGGTCTCCGGCCCTCTCCCGTCGAGGGGCCGAACTTGGTTGGCGGCGGCAGACTTTTTCCTGGCCACCCTTCCTTGATGAAACTATCCTCTGCCGCCGTATAGCCCGCAAAAGCGGGCTTCGGGGAGTCTTCCACAAGGGGTAATCGGAACTTGCCACACGCTCTGAGCCTGGGACTGGTGCTCTACCTTTTATGGATGCTGCTCTCGGGCCATACCGAGCCCCTTTTGCTGTGGCTGGGGTTGGCGTCGGTTACCGTCACCGTGCTCATCGCCAACCGCATGGACGTCATCGACCGCGAAGGCCACCCCATCCACCTGAGCCTGAAAGGCTTGGTCTACTGTCCGTGGCTGCTCTGGGAAATCGCCAAGGCCAACGTGGACGTGGCCCGGGTCATCCTCCGCCGCGACATGCCCATCGAGCCCGCCATGCTGGACATCGAGGGTTCCCAGAAAAGCGAGCTCGGCCACGTCATCTACGGCAATTCCATCACCTTGACGCCGGGAACGGTGACCGTGGACCTGGAGGGGGGAAAGTTGCAGGTCCACGCCCTGACGCGGCTTGCGGCCGACGGGCTGTTGAGCGGCGAGATGGACCGCCGCGTCGCCCTCCTCGAGGGTCTCGGAGCCGAGGAGGATAAATGATGTTCGCGGTCACCACCGCCGCCGTTCTCGCCGTCATGGCCCTGACCCTGGTCAGGGCGCTCATGGGTCCGACCGTTTACGACCGGATTCTTTCGGTCAACGCCTTCGGCTCCCTGACCGTTGTTCTCATCGCCGTCCATGGATTCCTGAGCGGCCGGCCGGACTTCCTGGACATCGCCCTGGTCTATGTCCTGATCAACTTCATCGCCACCATCGCCGTGACCAAGTACGTCAAGTTCAGCCATCTCGGCCACCCTGAAAGCGACTACAGGGAAGGGGACATCTGATGGACCTCGCCGCCGATCTGATCAGTTGGGTTCTGCTGCTCGCCGGGTCGGCCTTCGCCCTGATCGGCGCCATCGGCATCATCCGCCTTCCGGACGTCTTCGCCCGCATGCACGGGGCCGGGATGATCGACACCCTCGGCGCCGGGCTGATCCTGGCCGGCTTGATGGTCCAGGCCGGCCTCACCATGGTGACGGTCAAGTTGTTCCTGATTATCGCGTTCCTGTTCTTCACCAGCCCCGCGGCCACCCACGCCCTCGCCCAGGCGGCCCTGGTCGCGGGCACCAAACCCCTGTTGGGAAAAAGCGGCGACGGGGAGGGCGAAGCATCGAAAACCTGATCCATTTCGCGCTGCTTTCATTCATGGTGGTTACGGCCATCGCCGTGGTGGTGCTGCGCAACCTGGTCGCCGTGGTCATGCTGTCGGGCATCTTCAGCCTGCTGGCCGCCCTTCTCTACGTGATCATGAACGCAGTCGACGTGGCCTTTACCGAGGCCGCCGTCGGCGCCGGCATTTCCACGGTTCTCATGCTGGGCACGCTGGCGCTCACCAGCGGCCAGGAAAAGGCCTCCCCGAGAACTCAAGCGGGCCCCATCGCCATGGTCACCCTGGCCGGCGCCCTGCTCGTCTACGCTACCCTGGATATGCCCCGCTACGGGGACCCGAGTGCCCCCATCCACCACCACGTGGCGCCGCGCTACATCGAGCAGTCGGGGGCGGAGGTGGGGATTCCCAACATCGTCACCTCCGTGCTCGCCAGCTACCGCGGCTACGACACCCTGGGCGAGGTGTTCGTCATCTTCACGGCCGCCATCGGCGTGCTGATCCTCATCGGTCGCGGCGCCGACAGGCGGAAAAAACGGCGGCATTGAGGCAGGGAACACATGGGTTTCAAGTCCATCCTCAGGATTACGGCCAAGCTGCTGATGCCGTTGATTATCCTGTTCGCCCTCTACGTCCAGTTCCACGGCGACTTCGGACCCGGGGGCGGATTCCAGGCGGGCGTCATCTTCGGCAGCGCCTTCATCCTGTACGCGCTGATCTTCGATATCGAGAACGCCCACAGGGTCGTGCCGCCTTGGGCCAGGCGGCTGGGCCTGTCCGCTGGCGTGCTGTTGTATGCGGGCGTCGGCCTGGCGGGGATATTCATGGGCGGCAACTACCTGAATTACTCGGTGCTCGCCCATGATCCCATCCGCGGCCAGCATCTCGGCATCACCCTGATCGAGTTCGGCGTCGGCGCCACCGTCGCCGCCGCCATGATCAGCATTTTCTTCCTTTTCGCCGGACGGACCCGTTGAGCCATGGACCTGCCCGGCCTGTTTAACTATTGGGTGGTCATCGTGCTGATGATGCTCGGCTTCTATGTGGTCATCGCCCGCCACAACCTGATCAAGAAGATGGTCGGCCTCAACATCTTCCAGGTCTCGGTGTTCCTGTTCTACATCTCCATGAGCAAGGTCAGGGGCGGCACGGCGCCGATCCTGGACGACGGCATCCAGGCCTACTCCAATCCCCTACCCCATGTGCTGATCCTGACGGCCATCGTGGTTGGCGTGGCCACCACGGCGCTCGGCCTGGCGCTGGTGGTGCGCATCCAGGAGGCTTACGGCACCATCGAGGAAGAGGAAATCGACAGCCTGGAGCGCCAAGCTTGATCGCCGCCCACCTGCCCCCCCTTCAGGTCGTGGTGCCTTTGATCTCGGCCCCGCTCTGCGTGCTCCTCAGGAACCCGCGGATGGCGTGGGGCCTGGCCACGGCGGCGACCTGGGCGTCCTTCGCCATCGCCCTCGCGCTGCTCGACCAGGTGGCCGAAAGCGGCCCCATTTCCTACGCGCTCGGCGACTGGGCGGCACCCTGGGGAATCGAATACCGCATCGACATGGTGGGCGCCTTCGTCCTCGTCATCGTGTCCGCCATCGGCTCCGTGGTCATGCCCTTCGCCAGGGCCAGCGTGGAACACGAGATTCCCCACGACCGGATCTACCTGTTCTACGCCATGTACCTGCTCTGCCTGGCCGGGCTGCTCGGCATCGCGGTCACCGGGGACGCCTTCAACCTGTTCGTGTTTCTCGAGATATCGTCCCTTTCGTCCTACGTGCTGATCGGCCTCGGGTCCGACCGCCGGGCGCTGACCGCGGCCTTCCGCTACCTGGTGATGGGAACCATCGGCGCCACCTTCTACCTCATCGGGGTGGGGTTGATGTACATGATGACGGGGACCCTCAACATCGCCGACCTTGCCACCCTGATACCCGCCATTGCCGACACCCGCACCATCCAGGCGGCGCTTGCCTTCCTCACCGTCGGGCTCGGTCTCAAGCTGGCTCTCTTCCCGTTGCACCTCTGGCTGCCCAACGCCTATACCTACGCGCCTTCGGTGGTCACGGTGTTCCTCGCGGCGACGGCCACCAAGGTGGCGGTCTACGCCCTGATCCGCATTCTCTTCACCGTCTTCGGCGACGTCCAGGTCCTGGAAGCCCTGCCCTTCCGCTCGGTCCTCATGGGCCTCGCCGTGCTCGCCATGTTCGTGGGCTCGACGGTGGCTATTTTCCAGGACAACGTCAAGCGCATGCTGGCCTATTCCAGCATCGCCCAGATCGGCTACATAATTCTGGGCGTCAGTTTCGCCACCGTGGCCGGACTCACGGGAGGCATCATCCATCTGTTCAACCATTCCCTGATGAAGGGCGCCCTGTTCATGGTCATGGGCTGCGTCTTCATGGGCGCGGGCTCCGTCCACATCCGGGACCTGGAAGGCATGGGGCGGCGCATGCCCTTGACCATGGCGGCTTTCGTCGTCGCCGGGTTGAGCCTGATCGGCGTGCCGCCGAGCGTCGGCTTCATCAGCAAATGGATCTTGATCCAGGCGGCGCTGGAGGCGGGATTGTGGCCCATCGCCGTGTTGATCCTGGCCAATTCCCTGCTGGCCGTCATCTACATCTGGCGCGTCGTCGAGACCGCCTACTTCCGCCCCGTCCCGGAGGGCGCCGGCGCCATCCGCGTCCCGCTGTCCATGCTGGCCCCCTTGTGGGTGTTGACCGGGGCCTCCGTCTACTTCGGCCTCGACGCCACCCGCACCCTGGAGGTGGCCCGGAGCGCCGCCATCTTCCTCCTGGAAGTGAGACCATGAGCCCCGAGACCACCATCCAGCTGGCCCTGCTCACCCCCCTGGCGGGATCGGTGCTGATCGTGCTCCTCGGCCGCAGTCCCAACCTGCGCGAGGCGGCGACCTTGGTCACGTCGATCACCATGTTCGCCCTCGTCGTCTCGCTCTTCGACGACGTGATGGGAGGCGCCCGGCCCCAGGTCACGATCCTGGAGATGCTGCCGGGGCTCGGCATTTCGTTCATGGTGGAGCCCCTGGGCATGCTCTTCGCCGCCAGCGCCAGCTTCCTGTGGATCGTCACCAGCGTCTATTCCATCGGCTACATGCGCGGCCGCCAGGAGAAGAACCAGACCCGGTTCTATTTCTTTTTCGCCATCGCGCTGTTCTGCGCGCTCGGCATCGCCTTCGCCGGCAATCTGCTGACACTTTTCGTCTTCTACGAGGCGTTGACCCTCAGCACCTTCCCCCTGGTCGCCCACCACGGCACCCCGGAGGCGATTAAGGGGGGGCGGACCTACCTGGGACTCCTTCTCGGCACGTCTATCGGTTTCCTGCTGTTGGCCATCGTCTGGACCTGGCACCTGACCGGCACGGTCGACTTCCGCGCGGGCGGCATCCTCTCGGGCAAGGTCGAGGGCCCCATGATTGGCGTGCTGCTGTTCCTGTTCATATACGGGACGGGAAAGGCGGCCCTGATGCCGTTTCACCGCTGGCTGCCGGCGGCGATGGTGGCACCGACCCCGGTAAGCGCGCTTCTCCATGCCGTGGCGGTCGTCAAGGCCGGCGTCTTCATCGTTCTCAAGATCATCATCTATGTTTTCGGAATCGACTTCCTGTCCGGCTCCGGAGCCAGCGTCTGGCTCATGTGGGTCGCGGCGGCGACCCTGCTGCTGGCGTCCTTGGTCGCCATGCGCATGGACAATCTCAAGGCGCGGCTGGCGTACTCGACGATCAGTCAGCTTTCCTACATCGTGCTCGGCGGTGCGCTGGCCACCGGCGCCAGCGTCATCGGCGGCTCTCTCCATATCGCCATGCACGCTTTCGGCAAGATCACCCTCTTTTTCTGCGCCGGCGCCATCTACACCGCGTCACACAAGACCCTGGTGAGCGAGCTGGACGGCATCGGCCGGCGCATGCCGTTGACCATGGGGGCCTTCGTGATCGGCACGCTCAGCATCATCGGGCTTCCGCCCATGGGCGGTGCCTGGAGCAAATGGCATTTGATGCTGGGCGCCGCCGACGCCGAGCAATACGTCTTCATCGGCGTCTGGATGCTGAGCTCGCTCTTGAGCGCGGCCTACTTGATGCCCGTGATCGCGCGGGCCTTTTTCCAACCACCCGCGCCAGCGCCCGCATCGGCCGGCGCCGCCGCGACCGGCGGCGACGGCATCCAGGAGGCGCCCTTATTCTGTCTGATCGCCATGGCCATCACCTCGGCCGGCACCTTCATCCTGTTCTTCTTCGCGGGCGACATCGCCGATCTGCTGGCCCCCATCGTGGCCCAATGAAGCCAGCATAAGGAACGTACATGGCCGATACACCAGAGGACCGGGGCGCTTTCGAAAACGGACACGAGCAGGAGAAACGCTACTGGCTCGATGACATCCGCAACGTCCACAAGATCTTTTGGGCGCTCGTAATCGTTTGCGCGCTCCTGTTCGTATCGGATGCCTTCCTGCAGCGGAAATCCGCCTTCTTCTTCGAGGAATGGTTCGGCTTTTTCGGGCTCTTCGGTTTCAGCCTCTCCTTCCTTCTGGTGCTGACGGCGAAAGAGCTGCGGAAGATCCTGAAGCGCGACGAGGACTACTATGATCGCTAACCTCCCGCCTGGCCTGATCCTGCTGATCGGGGCGGTCATCGTGCCGTTCCTGCGGGGTCGTCTGCGCGGCGGTTTCATGCTTCTGCTGCCGTTGCTGGGTATCTGGCAGCTGACGCAGCTGGAGCCGGGCAGCTTCGGCGCCATGGCGATCTTCGGCTTCGATCTCGTCCATGTGCGGGTCGATAAGTTGTCGCTGGTCTTCGGCTACATTTTTTACATTGCGGCTTTCGTGAGCATCATCTACGCGCTCCACAAGCGCGACAGGCTGGAGGAAACGGCGGCCCTGGCCTATGCCGGCGCCGCGGTCGGCGCGACCTTCGCCGGCGATCTGATCACGCTCTTTGTCTACTGGGAACTGATCGCAATCGCGTCCACCTTCATCGTTTGGGCGGGCCGCAGCCCCCGCGCCTACAAGGCAGGCCAGCGATACCTCATCATCCAGGTGACATCCGGCGCGTTCCTCGCCGCCGGCGCGGCCGTCCGCGCCAACGCACTGGGCTCGGTCGCCTTCGACAACATCGGTCTCGACAGTCCCGGCGGCTTTCTTATCTTGATCGCTTTTGGGATCAAGGCGGCGTTTCCGCTACTCCACAACTGGTTGCAGGACTCCTATCCGGAGGCGTCGGTGACGGGCACCGTCTTCCTGTCGGCCTTCACCACGAAACTCGCCATCTATGCGCTCGCCCGCGGCTTCGCCGGCACCGAGGAACTGATCTGGATCGGCGTCACGATGACCGCCTTCCCCATCTTCTATGCCGTCATCGAGAACGATCTCCGCCGGGTCCTCGCCTACAGTCTCAACAATCAGGTCGGATTCATGGTGGCGGGCATCGGGATCGGGACCGAACTCGCCTTGAACGGCGCCGTGGCGCAAGCCTTCGCAGGCATTCTGTATAAGGCGCTGCTGTTCATGTCGATGGGTGCGGTTCTCTACCGGACCGGGACCGCCAAGGGTTCGGAACTCGGTGGACTTTACAAGACCATGCCTTGGACTACCGGCTTCTGCATCGTGGGCTCGGCCTCCATTTCCACCTTCCCGCTGTTCAGCGGCTTCGTTACCAAGACCATGATTCTCGCCGCCGCGGCGGAACAAGGGCTCATGGTTCCGTATCTGATCCTGCTGTTTGCCTCCGCCGCCGTCTTCTTTCATTCGGGGATCAAAATTCCGTTTTTCGCCTTCTTTGCCCATGATTCCGGTAAACGGCCGCGGGAGGCGCCCCTTAACATGCTGATCGCCATGGGAATCACGGTGGCGCTGAGTATCGGGATCGGCGTCTATCCCGATCCGCTCTATGCGCTGCTGCCGTACCCCGTGCACTACGTGCCCTACACGATGTCCCACGTGGTGACGACCCTGCAGCTCCTCCTTTTTTCCGCCCTGGCCTTCGCGACGCTGCAACGCACCGGGCTTTACCCGCCGGAACTCCGCTCCACCGTTCTCGATTTCGACTGGTTCTATCGCCGCCTCTTTCCCCGGGCCATCAAGGATTTCGACGCCAAAGTCTTCCAGCCCCTCGACAAGGGCGTGCGCCGGGCCGCCCTGGACGGTCTCGGCCGCCTGATCGCGGTCGTCTTCCGCCAAGCCGGCCCGGAAGGCGTGCTCGCGCGCACGTCGCTGGCCGGCACCATGGCCCAGTGGGTCCTGGTGCTGCTGAGCGTGTACCTGATCCTCTACTTCATCTGAGAGAGGGTAGAGCCCTATCCGCCCAGGAACAGGCGCCCCACGTCCGGGTTTTCCAGCAGTTCGTCGCCGGGGCCGGCGATGGCCGTCTCGCCGGAAACCAGGACGTAGCCGATGTCGGCGAATTCAAGGCCCTTCTTGGCGTTCTGTTCGACCATGATGATGGTCTTGCCCTCCCCGTGCTGGAGGTCGTCGAGGATCTCGAACACCATGTCGATGAAGCGGGGCTCCAGCCCGATGGAGGGTTCGTCCACGAGCAGCACTTCCGGTTCCATCACCAGGGCCCGGGAGATCTCCAGCAAGCGCCGCTCGCCCCCGGAGAGCACCCGCGCCTTCTGGTTGCGGCGCTCGGCCAGGCGCGGATACTTCTCGAAGATCTGCTCCGCCTTTTCCTTCGCCTCTTGCGGGGAATCCATCAGGTAGCCGCCCATCCACAGGTTTTCTTCCACCGTCATGCCGGGGAAGACCGACTGGTCCTGGAGGATGTAGGCGATGCCCGACTTCTTTAGCTTCTCGTTGGGGGTGAGCCGGGTGATGTCCTCTCCGTCGATCTTGATGGAGCCGCTGAAGATGTTGGTGAATCCGAAAATGGAATGGAGGATCGTCGACTTGCCGGCGCCGTTGGGGCCGATCAGGCAGAGGGACTGGTTCTTGGCCACCTGGAGGTTGAAATCGTGGAGAACCTCCATCTTGCCGTAACCGGCGCGGAGATTTTCGATGGAGACGTAAGGCTCGTTCCGGGCGAGGCCGGCGAGGTAGTCATTGGTCAGGCCCTTCTGGGCGATCTTCTCGGTCTCGACGACCACCTGCTCGACGGAGATGATGGGCTCGCCCCCCGGGGCCGCGTCCTTGCGGTCGCCCTCCTCCATCATGCCGAGTGCCCGCCCAGATAGGCGTCGATCACGCGTTGGTCATTCTGGATCGCTTCGGGCGGCCCTTCGGCCAGCACCTGGCCGTTGGCCAGGCAATAGATGTTTTCCGCCAGGTTCATGATCACCGCCATGTTGTGCTCGATGACGAACAGCGTGATTCCCATTTCTTCCCGGGCCCTTTTCAGGCGGTCGATCAGTCCGTTGATCAGGGTCGGATTGATGCCGGCCGTGGGCTCGTCAAGCAGCAGCACCCTGGGCTCGTTCATCAGGGCCATGGCGAACTCGAGAAGCTTCTGCTGGCCGAAGGACAAATCGCCCGATATCAGCTTGCGCTTGGCGTAGAGGCCGACGAATTCCAGGAGAGCCTCCGCCTTCTCCAACACCTCGGAGGAATACTCCCTGAACATGTCGGCGAAGGTGGCGGTGCGGTGGGGAACCGAGATCAGCATGTTGTTGACGCAGTCCATCTTGGAAAAGATACGGGTCTGCTGAAAGGTGCGGAGCATTCCCAAGCGGGCGATCTGCTGCACCCGCATCTTGGAAATCTCCCGGTTCTCGAACTTGATGGAGCCCTCGTCGATGGGATGGTAACCGACGATGGAGTTGAACAGTGTCGTCTTCCCAGACCCGTTGGGCCCGATGAGGCCGGTGATGC
>JADFTO010000096.1 GCA_022560215.1 Pseudomonadota bacterium
CGTCTTGGCCAGGCGTTTCTCTGCATCGCCCATGGCGGTTTGGGCCTGATCGTGCGCCGCCTGGGCCAAGATCACGTCCTGGGCGGCGACGCTGATACGATCATCCATAACGGCTTTGCTTCCGATGGCACAGACACCATTACCGGATTTGCAGTCGCCTCGGACCGTATTAACATCGACAGCGACTTATTATCTACCGATGGCGGTGTAGATACCAGTGGATCAACCATATCATATGCCTCATCCGCTATTGAAGTTGTTGCTGATGCGTCGGCTCTTGCAGATTCAACTGCAGGGATCTGGTTCTCCAGCGAGCAATTGGCCGCAGATACTACTGCCGCAAACGCCATCGCCAGAGCCGTAGTTGAACTGACCGACACCGCAGACTTCGCGGCCAACTTCTCGACAGGTGAAGGTGGTCTGCTCCTGATGGACAGTGGCGTCGATACCTTTGTCTTTGAATACAAGGCCGATGGAACCCCTGCTACTACGACAGCGGGCGACCTTACCTTGCTGCTCGTCTTGGATGGTCTCACCGATGCCAGCACGTTGACGGCAACAGAGTTTATCTAGGCAAGGAAGCTTCGGCACCTGAGCACATCTAAGGTGTAATGCATATAATCCCCCCGCCCTTTAAGCGGACGGCACCATGTTCACCAATCCCGAGACCCTGGAAGCGCTCGATTCCGAAAAACACAAGGGCCTGCGATTTACGCCGGCCTCGGATTTCCGCTTCGCCGCCGGCCTCGCGTCTGCGCCCTTGAGCGCATCCGAGGTGGTGGAGGCCGCCAGGCACTACCCGGTGGTTTTTTCCACCGACGGGCCGCTTCTGCCCCTGGCGCTGCTGTCGCTCAAGAAAGGCGCCAACGCCTTCGTCGGGCCTGAGGGCAAATGGCTGGCGCCCTACGTTCCGGCGCACGTCAGGCGCTACCCCTTCATCCTCGGCAACACCGACGAGCCGGAAACCTTCGCCATCATGATCGACC
This sequence comes from Pseudomonadota bacterium, assembly GCA_022560215.1. GTDB lineage: Bacteria > Pseudomonadota > Alphaproteobacteria > Rhodospirillales > 2-02-FULL-58-16 > JADFTO01. Next base: position 987 of record JADFTO010000096.1, read on the forward strand.
GCGAGGCCCCTCATTTCGCCGACGCCGGCGGCGAGCTCCTCTACGGCGAGGACGGCGCCAGGGGGCCGGCCTTGGAGGCGGCGATGGCGTTGCTCAAGGCCTTCCAGGAGGAAATCACGGCCACCGTAAAGCTGCTGGAGCCTTTGGCCGGGGTGCTCACCATGCAGCGGCTCGACATCACCGGGGGCGACGGCGCCAAGGCGTCGATCGACGGCCTCCGCGCCGTCGATCGGGAAAAAATGGCGGCCCTCGACGACGCCACCCTGGCGGCCTGGGTGCGCGGCGGGCTGATGGCCCTCATCGACGCCCACCTGGCCTCGCTCGGGAACATGAGGGCCCTGGCCGAGCGGCAGGGAGTGGGAACCAAATCCGTCCGCCGGGCGCCGCCGCTGGCGGTCTTCCCGACCCCCGCCATTTAAGCCGCCCGCCGTTTGTGGTATATTCCCCGGGAAGGGACGATTGATTGATATGTTCAGACGCCTGTTCGCCAATGCGGTGCTGTTCGCCGCCGTCCTCGGCGGGGCGCTGGTCCTCTCCGCCGCGCCCGCCGCAGCCGATTTCCAATCCGGCTGGCAGGCCTACCAGAGAGGCGATTACGCCACCGCCCTGAAGGACTGGCGGCCCCTGGCGGCGAGGAGCCACGCCCGCTCCCAGTACCAGCTCGGCATCATGTACGACCAGGGCCGGGGCGTGCCCAGGGATCCCGCCGAGGCCATCCGCTGGTGGACCAAGGCCGCCCAGCTGGGTTATGTGGAAGCCCAGCACATCGTGGCCCAGGCATATTTTTACGGCAATCGCGTCAAGCAGAACGACAAGCGCGCCTTCCGCTGGTTCGAGAAGGCGGCCAAGCAGGGATACGCCAAATCCCAGTACACCCTGGGCAAGATGCACGAATACGGGCTCGGCGTGCCCAAGGACCAGGCCGGCGCCTTCTCCTGGTTCAAGAAGGCCGCCGAGGCGGGGATGGACAAGGCCCAGTACAACGTGGGCAAGCTCCTTCGCGACGGCCGCGGTACGCCCAAGGATACCGCCCAGGGCATCCGCTGGTGGACCAAGGCAGCCGTTCAGGGCTACGCCAAGGCCCAGCACGGCCTGGGCCTGGCCTACATTTCCGGCAAGAACGTCGAGCGGGACTACGGCCAGGCGATGGACTGGCTGAACAAGGCATCCGACCAGGGGAACCTGGAATCCCAGTACACCATCGGCAAGATGTACCAATCCGGCCTGGGCGTGGAAAAGGACCAGGCCCGCGCCTTCTCCTGGATCAAGAAGGCCGCCGAGGCGGGGTCCGCCAAGGCCCAGTACAGCCTGGGCAATCTCTACCGCGACGGCGAGGGCGCGCCCAAGGACCGGAAGGCCGCGATCCGCTGGTACCGGAGCGCCGCCGAGGCGGGCTACGCCAAGGCCCAGAACCACATCGGCATGCGCCTTGCCCGCGGCGAGGGAATGGCCAAGAACGAGGTCGAGGGGCTCATGTGGCTGACCCTGGCGGCCAAGCAAAAAGACCGGGCGGCCATCAACAACAGAATGGCCCTGGCCAACACCCTGGCGCCCGACAAGGTCGCCGAGGCGACGCGCCTGGCCAAGGAGTGGAAGCCCAAGTAAATTCCGGGCGCCGCCGGGCGGCCGGCGTTCCCCGCGGGCGTCTTTTTCGCCGCCCATCTCACGCCGTCTGTGATATGGTCCCAACTAGCCGGATAGCGCTCTAGGGACCATGAAAGAACTGTTCAGACGCCTGTTCTCCAAACCGGGACTGGCCACGGAGCTGGTCGCGGCGTCCCTATTCGCCAATATCCTCGCCCTGGCCACGCCGCTTTTCGTCATCCAGGTGCTCAACCGCTACATCGCCCACGGGGTGGACTCCACCCTGGCCACCCTGGCGGCGGGGGTGCTGATCGCCATCGCCTTGGAATTCGCCTTCCGCCAGGTGCGCCTGCGCCTGGCCCGGGGCGTTAGCGTGACCCCCGACGAGCGTTCGTCCATGGCCGGTTTCGCGATCCTCGTGCAGGCCAAGCCGGCGGTCCTGGAGCGCATTCCGCCGGGGGCCCGGAGCGAGATCGTCGGCGGCGCCACGGCCATCGAAACCGCCTACAGCGCCACCAACATCGCCGCCGTGCTCGACGTGCCGTTCTCCTTGCTCTTCATCTTCGTGCTTTTCCTGCTCAATCCCATCCTATCGGGCATCGTCGCCGCCTTCGTCGTGGTCGTGTTCCTGATCGGCACCATCAGCGCCTATTCCCTGCGCAAGCCGACGCGGGCGCTTCTGGAAACCTCCGGTCCCGGCAACGCCCTGGTGAGCACCGCCATCGGCGAGATGGACATGGTGCGCGCCTTCAATGCCGGCGGTTTCCTTCTCGGCGCCTGGGAAAAGCACGTGCGCACGGTCCAGGGCCTGCGCCGGTTCGTCGTCTCCCGCCAGGGACTCCTGCAGACCTTCACCCAGAGCTCAACCGCGCTCATGAGCGTCTGCGTCATTTCCGTCGGCGCCACCCTGGTTGTGCTTGGAGAATTCGACGTCGGCGCCATGATCGGCGCCAACATCCTGGGTTCGCGGGCGCTGATGCCCATTTCACGCTTCGCCCAACTGGGCGAGGTCTTCGCCAAGGCCCGCCAGTCGCTGGACCTGTTGCGCGAGTTCACCAAGGTCCCCCTGGAGTCCTCGACCGGCTCGGCCAAGACAAAGTACGAAGGCGGCCTCGAGCTCAGGGACCTGGCCTTCGCCTATCCCGGCAGCAGCGGGCCGCTGTTCGAATCCCTGTCGTTGAAACTGGCGCCGGGAACGGTGCTGGTGGTCTCCGGCGCCAACGGCACGGGCAAGACGACCCTGGCCCGCCTCCTCGTCGGGCTCCTGGAGCCGAACCGCGGCCAGATCCTGGTCGACGGGCTGGAGCTCAAGCAGGTGCTGCCCGAATGGTGGCGCCGGCAGGTGATCTACCTTCCCCAGGAGCCCACCTTCCTCAACGCCACCATCGCGGAGAACCTGCGCCTGGCCAACCCCGACATGGACGACCGGGGCCTGAACCGGGTCATCGACGCCGTCGGCCTGCGCCATTTCCTGGATGAAAGCCCGAAGGGATTCGAGACCCCGGTGACCGCCAACGGCCGCCACCTGTCGAGGGGCATCCGCCGCCGCCTGGCCCTGGCCCGGGCGCTGGCGACCGACGGCGCGCTGGCGATCCTCGACGAGCCCACCGAGGGCCTCGACGGGGAAGGCAGCGCCGCCGTCTACGCGATCATGAACGACCTGGTCAAGCGGGGCCGGAGCATCGTCGTCTTTTCCCACGACCCCACCATCGTCAAGGGCGCGGCCGCCATCCTGGACCTCAACAGCAAGCCCGTTCCCAGGGTGGGCACCCTGCCCCGGGCCGTGGACGGCAAAGAGGATGCCGGGAAGCAGGAGGAGGCGCGGAAATGACCGATGCCGAAACCGTCAGCCCGTCGACCCATTTGGTCCTTTTCCTCTGCGTGGCGCTCTGCATCGCCTTCGGCGCCTGGGCCTACGTGGGCCAGCTGGACGTGGTCAGCATGGCCCAGGGAGAAGTCATCCCGTCCAGCCAGGTGAAGATCGTCCAGCATCTGGAAGGCGGCATCATCCGTAAGCTGCTGGTCAAGGAAGGTGAAATCGTCGCCAAGGACCAGCCCCTGGTGGAATTGGAATCCACGTCCAGCGGCGCCGACGTGGGCGAGCTGGAGATCAACCTCACGTCCTTGCGCGTCGAGATCGCCCGCCTGGATGCCGAAGCCACCCGAAAACCCAAGCCCGTTTTCGACAAGGACCTGGTTTCCGGGCATCCGGACCTGGTGCGCCAGGCCATGGGGTTGTTCAACACCCGGAAGAAGCTGATGGGGAGCCAGATCAACAGCCAGAAGGAGACCATCATCCAGCGCCAGCAGGACATCAGGGAAATTTCCACCCGCATCAAGAACCAGCGGGACAGTCTGACGCTCCAGGAAGAGCAGGTCGCCATCAGCGTAGAGCTGCTCAAGGAGGACCTGACCAACCGCTACAACCACCTGGACCTGCTCAAGGAGGCCACCCGCCTGAAGGGGCGCATCGAGGAAGACAAGGCCGCCCTGCTAGGCGCCAGGTCGGGACTGAAGGAGGCGCACTCGAAACTCGAAAGCATCCGGGGCACCTTCGAGGAAGAGGTCCGAAAGCAACTGGAAACCAAGCGCCGGACCTTCAACGAGCTGACCCAGCGGCTGCGGAAGTTCGCCGACAGCCTCCTGCGCACGGTGGTGCGTTCGCCCGTCAACGGCGTGGTCAAGACGCTCTACGTGGTCACCGTGGGCGGCGTGGTCAGGCCGGGCAGCAACATCGCCGACATCGTGCCCGTCGGCGACCGCCTGATCATCGAGGCCAAGCTGCCGACCCAGGACATCGGTTTCGTCAGCGTCGGGCAGGCGGCGAAGATCAGGCTGGCTTCGTCGGACGCCATGCGCTTCGGCGCCATCGAAGGCAAGGTGACCACGGTCAGCCCCGACACCCTGATCACGCCCGAGGGCGCGCCTTACTACAAGGTCCGCATCGAAACCGACCAGGACCACTTCCAGCGGGGCGACATCACCTACCGCCTGTTCCCGGGCATGCAGGTCTCGGCGAGCATCATTACCGGCAAGCGCGCCGTCTATGAATACCTGCTCGGCCCCTTCATGACCTCCATGGGCAACGCCATGCAGGAAAGGTGACGCCTGAGACGCAGCACCGCCCAAGGAACAACGAATTTTCAGGGACCGACGCGACGCCGCTCTAGGTGCGGTGGCGCCACCAGTACTTTGTATTGATGGAGAAAACCGGCTTGTAGTGCCGGACGGTCTTGGTCACCACCACCTTCTTGATCTGGTTGTCGAGGAGATAGGTCTTGCCGTCGATGAAGACGACGAGAACGGCGTGGCCGACCTTGAGGTTCATGTCCTTCACGGCCACCACGCGCAACTGCCCGGTCTTGAACCCCAGCCGCTTGAGGGACAGGAACTTGGCGATGGCATAGTCCTCGCAGTCGCCGAAGCGGGCAAAGAACTCGGCGGGGGACGCCCAGTAGTCCTTCTTGCCCCAGTTGTTCCGATCGGTGATGTAGCGGGCCCTGTTCATGTAGCGGTTGACCTCGTTGATCTGGGTCAACGGGTCCTTGTCCTTGATGGCCGCCAGAAACTTCATCCAGGTGTCGTAATGGCACTTGTTGAGCACCGTTTCCGTGCAATCCCCCTTTTTTTTCGCCGCTTTGGATTCCTTGGAATAACGCCTGATGGCCGCCCTCCACTTCTTGAAGGGCTTCATCTTGGAGGAGCGGACCTCCTTGCTGCTGAAGAAGCTGGGGGAGGCTTTTGCGGCCTTTTTCGCGGCCAGTGCGGAATCGGCGGGAATCACCGCCAACGCCAGGGCAGCGGCGGCCAAGCCAAGGCCCAATCGCCAGCGGAGCCGGTTTCTGCTGCCGGTCTTCGAGGATTTATCCATACCCATATGATACAGAATTTTTGCCCCCGGCGAAACGGGAACTTCGGGCCGGGGATGCCTAAATCATGTGATTCCCCCTTGCCTGCCGAGCGTGTTGCCGTAGGATACGGGAAAAAACAGGGGAGGCGACATGGCCGAGGTGGAAGAAGCGGCCGAAAAGGCCGATGACCAGCCGAGGGGGCCGGAATCCGAGCCGCCGCGACGGATCAACTGGACGGCCGTCGGCATCGGCGCCGGCATGGCCGCCGTGATCGCGATTGCGGTCTATTTCACCTTCTCTTTCGTCGACGAGGAACGCAAGCGCACCATGCAGGCGTGGCAAATCCGCCTCGGCATCGTCGCCAACAGCCGCGCCGCGTCCGTCAATGAATGGGTGGAGCAGAACTTCGCCCACATGCGCGAGCTGAGCGAAAACGCCTCCCTGCAGATCTACATGACCGAACTCGCCCTCGGCGGGGGGGACGCCTCGGAGGTAACGGACGAGGCGGCCCAGGCGACCTACCTGCGCAACCTCCTGGTGGCCACGGCCGAGCGCACCGGCTTCAAGGCCCCGGCCCCGGTCGGCGAGGTCGCCGCCAACGTGGAAATCGTCGGCGTCGCCGGCATCGCCCTGGTCGACGCCGACGGCAAGTCCATGGTCAGCACGCCCGCCATGCCGCCCGTCTCGGGCAGGATCCGCAGGGCGGTGGCCTCGGCCCTGGATGGCGAGCCGGCCCTGATCGACATGTACATGGGGGCTTCCAACCTGCCCACCATGGGTTTCGTCCTGCCCATTTACGGCATCCAGGACGACGGCGAGGGGGCGAAAGGAATCGGCGCCGTCATCGGCATGCGCACCGTGGGCCGGGAACTCTTCGAACGGCTGAAGCAGCCGGGAGAAACCGCGGAAACGACCGAGACCTACCTGGTCCGATCCACCGGGGGGACGGTGGAATACCTATCGCCGCTTGCCGACGGCACGGCGCCGCTGAAGCGCTCCCTGGCCGCCGACACGCCCGACCTGGCGGCCACCTTCGCCATGCAGAAGCCGGGCGGATTCGCCATCAAGCGGGACTACGCGGGCGACCAGGTGCTGGTCGCCTCGCGGCCGGTTGCCGCCCTCCCCTGGGTCCTGGTCAGGAAGATCACGCGGGCCGAGGCCCTGTCCGGAACCGAGACCCGCCTGACCACCATCCTCGTCGTGTTCGTGCTCATCATCATCGGCGTCACGGTGTCCATCATCGCCGTCTGGCGCCACGGCAGCTCCCTGCGCGCCACGGCCGCCCTGGAGAAGGCCAGCATCGCGGCCCAGCGCTTCGAAAACATGAGCAAGTTCATGCGGGTGGTCACCAACAGCCAGCCCGCCGTGATCGCCGCCGTCACCGGCGACACCACCTACACCTTCGCCAACGAGCCGGCCTCGCGCGAGGCCGGCATCCCCGTCGAGGACATGATGGGCAAGACCATGGCCAGCGTCATGGGCCCGGTCAAGGCCAAGAGCCTGGAGGAAATCAATACCCGCATCCTCAGGAACTTCGAGCAGGCGGAGGCCGACGGCATCGAGGATGCGGTGGAAAGCATCCGCGAATCCCATCTGCTCACCATCGGGGAGGACGAGGACGAACAAGTGTTCAAGACGGAGCACGTCCCCCTGCGCGGCGACAGGGATTACCCGCCGGGCGTCCTCATGGTGGTCGACGACATCACGGAGCTGACCCGCGAGCGCAGGATGAGCGAGAAAAGGATGCGCCAGCTGATCGACACCCTGGTCGACGTGGTGGACAGGCGGGATCCCTTCTCGGTCGATTACTCTTCCCGCGTGGCCGAGGTCTCACGCGCCATCGCCGGCGAAATGGAGACTCCGGAAGAGGACGTCAAGACGGTGGATATCGCGGGCAGCCTGATGAACCTGGGAAGGATATTCATCCCCACGGCGGTGTTGTCCAAGACCGGCGAACTGACGCCCGAGGAAAGGGCGCAGATCGATTCCAGCTACCTGGTCAGCGCCGAGCTGCTGGAGGGCGTAAGCTTCGAGGGCCCCGTGGTGGAAACCATCAAGCTGCTGGGCGAGAACTGGGACGGCTCCGGGCGCCAGGGCAAGGAAGGCGACGACATCCTGCTCACGGCCCGCATCCTTTCCGCCGCCAGCGCCTTCGTCTCCATGGTCAGCCCGCGCTCCTACCGGGATTCCATGACCTTCGATGACGCCGTCGACTCGCTCATGCAACAGGCCGGTTCCAGGTTCGACCGCAAGCCCGTCTCGGCCCTCGTCAACTACCTGGACAACCGGGGAGGCGCGGAGGCATGGGCCCACTACCGCGAACGGCCCAGCTAAAAACTTACCTCAAGCCCGGCGGCGGCGCTCCCGCAAAGCGGGGAACCCGTGGTTCCAACTAGCCGGATAGCGCTCCAGATTCGGGAAAGGGGTCCGTGGCGTATATCGGGCGCACGCCAAAACTCGAGGCGGAGGACGCGAGCGCCCTCCGCCTTTTGTCTGGAAGAGTCTATGCGCCGCTGGAATCCGGTATGGGGATGCTGGCCGCTATCGCATCGGTCACCGTGTAACTCTCCTCGGTTCCCGTATTTTCGTCGCGGAACTTCAGGTGCTCGATGTTCTTCAAGGTGTCGGTATCCGATCCGTCCTTGGCCTTGACGGTCAACTCGCCGCTGACCGTGTCCACGTAGATATCGTAGTCCGTGACCAGGCCATCGAAGACGGCCGTGTCGTCGCCGGCGCCGCCGTCGAGCATGTCGTCGCCCTCGCCGCCGATCAGCACGTCGTCGCCGAGGCTGGGCCAGAGCACGTCGTC
>JADFTO010000097.1 GCA_022560215.1 Pseudomonadota bacterium
GCCCAAGGCGGCCTCGGGCGCGGCGCCCGGGAAGGCCGCGAGCAAGCCCAAGGCGGCGGCCGCGCCCAGGCCCCCCCCGGCGGCCCTGCCCAAGCCCCCGCCCAGCAGCGGCAAGGGGTTTTTGTGGCCGGTCCGGGGCAAGGTCGTGTCCTCCTTCGGGCCCAAGGCCAAGGGCCTGCACAACGACGGGGTCAACATCGCCGCCCCCCGGGGGACGCCCGTGCTGGCGGCGGAGAACGGCGTCATCGCCTACGCCGGGAACGAGCTCCGGGGCTACGGCAACCTGCTGCTGGTCAAGCACGACAACGGCTGGATCACGGCCTACGCCCACACCCAGAACCTGGCCGTGAAGCGGGGCGAGAGGGTGAAAAAGGGCCAGATGATCGCGCGCGTCGGCAGCACCGGCAACGTGAGCACGCCCCAGCTCCACTTCGAGCTCAGGCGGGGCAAGCACGCCGTCGATCCGGTCAAGTATTTGAAGACCTGACACCGGTCCCGCCCACGCGGGAGACGGGAGGCGGGGGGGTGAAAAAACAACAGGGCTGTCCGTGGCCACGGCGGGAAGTTACTCTCACCGCCCTTATCGAAGCTGATCCGCGACATACCAACCTGATTTGCAATGCGCAATTTTCATCCCACAGTCTGGCTCGGCGCCGCGGGCAAACCCCACGCCGCCACCTTCACGGCGCTGTTCACGCTTTCGGCCATATCGCGGGGCATGCTGGTCACGGTCGTGCCGCTGGAGGCCTACGCCTTGCTCGGCAACGCCCAGCGGGTGAGCCTGCTCTATTTCCTGGTCAGCCTGATCGGACTGGCCGGCACCCTGAGCGTTCCCTGGCTGGTCCGCCGCATCAGCCGCCGCCGTGTTTACGCCCTGGGCACGCTGGCCGCCATCGTCGGGGCGGCCCTGTTGTCGCTGCAATCGGTGCCGGCGCTGTTCATCGGGCTGGCAGCCCATATCTTTTCCATAGGCTGCATGGAGATCACGCTCAACCTCTACGTCATGGACCATATCTCACGGCGCGAACTGGGCCGGTTCGAGCCCCGGCGGGTGTTCTTCATGGCCGGCACCTGGACCCTGGGACCCTTACTCGGCGTCTTTCTCAAGACCAACGTCGCCCACGGCGCGCCCTTCGCCGCCGCCGCCATGGGCTCGGCCCTGGCCCTGGCCTATTTCTGGTTCCTGCGCCTGCGCGATGATCCGGCCGTGGCCCCGTCACTGAGTCCGCCGCCGCGACTTCTCGGCAATGTCGGGCGCTACTTCGCCCAGCCCAGGCTGGGCCTGGCTTGGTTCCTGGCCTTCATCCGCGCCGGATGGTGGTCCCTGTTCTTCATCTATGCCCCCATCTACGGGGTGGCCTCGGGCCTCGACGAGATGGCCAGCGCCACCGTGGTCTCCATGGGCATGGCCGCGTTGTTTCTGGTGCCCGTGTGGGGCTGGGTGGGCCGCCGCTACGGCTTGCGGTTCCTGCTGGTGGTGGGCTACGCGCTGACCGGGGTGATGAGCATTTTGGTCATGGTCGCCGACGCGGGGCCCTGGCTGGGGCCGGCAAGCCTGGTCGCCGCGGCGCTGGCCGCCAGCATCATCGACGGGGCCGGCAACGTCCCCTTCCTGCGCGCCGTGCATCCCCACCAGCGCCCGGAGATGACGAGCGTGTTCCTCACCTTCCGGGGCGTCGCCCAATTGGTGTCGCCGGGCCTCTTCGCCCTGGTGCTGATGGTGTACGCGGTGCCCGCCGTGTTCCTGGTGGGCGGCGCCATGATGCTGGGGGGGGCCTATCTTTCGCGCTTCATCCCGCGCCGCCTGTGACCGCCAGGCGGGAGGCAGGCCCGGGAGGCGGAGAACGGCGTCATCGCCACGGAAACGGACGCAAGCGGCCTTAAAGCCAAATCATACCAGCGGCCCTTAAGAAGGACCGCTGGGCGTTCATGCGCCACGCAGGCTCTCAGGCCATAAGCGCCGGCGCGCGGTCGCGCTTGCCAAAGGGCGATTTAACAAGCTCAACGCCCTTTGGTATGAGCCCAGGGGCCGTGGAAGTGGCCGACGCATCCGCGGCGGACATCCACTGGCCGCCCGGCAAGCCCAATCCCTTCGATCCCGGGATGATCGCGCGCGGCGCCGTGCTTCCCATCATCGGCGAGGTCCGCGAACCCTCCCCGGAAATTCTTCGAAACGCTCCCCCGCCCCTGGCGGCCGCGGACGGCGCCCCCGAACCGCCGGCCGGCACGCAAGGATCCTACAGCTTCGCCGAGCTGTTCGGATCGCTGGTGGACCTGTTCGCGGGCGACGAGGCGCCGGACGAAGCGACGGCGGCTGCCTCCGTCAATCCCGGGGAAGCGCCCGCCGATCCGCCGGAGGCCCCGGGGCACGTCCTGGCTGCCGCCGAAGACGAACCCGCGCCGCCCCGGGCGGTAGTTAACTATACCTTCTCGGATCTGTTCGGCATGCTGGCGGACTTTTTCTCCGGCGACGGCGGCGTTATGGCCGATGCGCCCGACGTTGCGCCCGCCTCGGCCCTCGCTTCGGCCCCGGGAGAGGCGCCCGAGGTCCCGGGAGAGGCGCTGGGGACGGCCCTTGCCGCCGCCGGGCCCCACGACGGCGGACGCCCGCTCGAAGCGACGCGCCGCGAAACGCCGCCGGGATTGACGCCCGTGGAGGCCCCCACCTTTTCCGACCCGGGTCCCCCGGTTGCCCGCCCCATGCTCGCCGAGGCCTTCACCGCCCCCCCGGCGGGCGAGGACACGAGCGTCGGGGAGGCGGCCCCGGCCGCGAAACCCGTGGCCGCGCCCCGGGACGAGCCCCAGGAGATCACGGGCCTGTTCGCCTGGATCGCCGACGCCTTCTCAAGCGCCACCGGGGCCAATGACGAGGACGCCCAGACGCCAGAGGGGCCTGATCTGGCCCTGGCGGAACTCCCCGATACGGCCGTCTCCGCCGGTTCCTCCACCACGCCCATGCAGTGGAAGGTCCCGGACCGGGAAATGCCCGCGCCCCTCGCCGAACTGTTGGGGGCGCCGGAACTGGCCCGGGCCGCGGAGAACATGCGGGCCCGGGGGCCTAAGGAAAAGGGCGTCATCGGCCGGCTGGCCGATCTCCTGGTCAGCGGCGGCGGGGACTCGTCTCGGCCGGGGGATGACGGCTGGGCGGTGAAGAACGTCGAGATCGCCCAGATCCCGCCTTCCTTGCCTAAGAAGCCCCGCCCCGTCAGGCCCAAGAAGCACTACCTGACGGGGGTGGTCCTCAAGCCCGGCGGGACGATGAGCCTGGGCAAGCCCTTCAGGGACCGCGGTCCGTGCATCGAGAAGAAGCGCGGCACCGTCGTCTTCTGCCTGGAGCCCTTGCAATGGCCCCGCTCCCTCGAGCCCTATTTCCAGATCGACAGCATCCTGTACCAGGGCGCCCGGGCCATCGTGCGCTACGACGAAGGGATCGCCACCACCTACCACATCCTTTTCGATTCCCGCGCCTTCGGCCGCCTGGTTTCCCACTTCAAGGGCCGCTACGGGCCCCCGACGGAACAGCTCAACCGCTCCATCGCCCCCCTGGCGGCCCCCAGGCAGGCCAATCCCATCGCCATGTGGCGGAGCGTCGATCCCGCCACCAGCCTGGTCTCCACGTTGGAAATCCGCAAGTTCGACGACTCCCGCGGCGGCTTCCCCGACACCAAGCGGGGCGCCATCATGCTCTATCACACCTGGTCGGAGCCCATCTTTCCCCTGCTCTCGACCCTGGAACTCATGCTCCTGGACCCGAGATAGGAATCCCCGGGCGCGCCGCCCCTGACCCGCGCCGGCCCCTTGGATTCCCCCGCAAAACCACCATATGTGCCTAATACCAAGATCCTGAGTGGCATACTTTGTATTAGGGGTTACAGACAGGGGAATTAAGAGTTATAATCATCCGCGACGTTTCCTGAAACGATGGCAACTGGGTTGCCTCAAAGGTAAGGGGGAGTTGACATGAAGAATCCACTCGAATCTTTGAATACGACCATCGGCATGGGGGTGGCCCTGGTGGTTGTCCTCGTCATCCTGGTCCAGGCGATCAACTAGCGAGGCCGAGGAAGGAGACCCGACATGGACGCGGTAGCGGCATTTCTCGATGCAGAATTCATGGCCTTCATCTGGCGCTGGCTGCATGTGCTCAGCGGCGTCATGTGGATCGGCCTGCTTTGGTACTTCAATTTCGTGCAGATCCCCAACATGGGGAAGATTCCCGACGAACAGAAGCCGGCCATCAGCAAGGTGATCGCGCCGGCGGCGCTCTGGTGGTTCCGCTGGGCGGCCATGGCCACCATCGTCACCGGGCTGATCCTGGCCACCTACACCGGCTACATCGTCGACGCCCTGGCGCTCGGGCTGAACGGGGGCGGCCCCCAGGTCACCGCCATCGGCTTCGGCATGTGGATGGGCATCATCATGTGGTTCAACGTCTGGTTCATCATCTGGCCCAACCAGAAACGCGCCCTTGGCATCGTCGAGGCGGACGCCGGGTCGAAGGCGGCCTCGGCCAGGACGGCCATGCTGTTTTCCAGGACCAACACCATGCTGTCGATCCCCATGCTGTTCGCCATGGTGTCGGCCCAGAACTGGAGCTACTAGCCCGATTCGCGGCGAGGAGGGCGAAGGGCCCGGCGCTGGCGCCGGGTCCTTTTTCGTGTTCGCACCACAGGCGTCCCGGGGGTCAGTCCACGGCGATCAGCGCCGCGGCGCAGCGCCGGTCCTCGGCCATGAGCACGTTGAAGGTGCGGCAGGCGGCGCCCGTGTCCATCCATTCCAGCGCCATGCCGCGGGCCTTGAGCGCTTCGGCCAACCCCCGGGGCGGCGGCCGGAAGCTGGCCCCGCAGCCGACCAGCAGGATGTCTATGGCCTCGGCTGGGACCGGGTCCAGGCTTGCGGCGGTGATCCCTTCCGCGTCCGTGACGGGCCAGGGCTCCGCGTGGCCCGGGGAGACCAGGATGGAGCCCTGGAAGACCCGGCCGGAGACCCGGAACCGCCGTCGCCCGTAAGCCTGGATGACCTGGCGTCTGGCGGCGGGGGCGGCGGCGTTTTCCAACGGTCCGGCTACGGCGTTTCCGGCGCCGGTGCCGCGCCGGGGCGGTGGCTCACGTCCAGGTAGAGCAAAATAGGCACCGCCAGGCAGATCGACGAATAGGTGCCGATGATGACGCCCCAGATCATGGCGAAGGTGAAGCCCCGGACCACCTCGCCGCCGAGGAAATAGAGGGCGAGCAGGGCCAACAGCGTGGTGACGCTGGTCATCACGGTGCGCGACAGGGTCTCGTTGATGCTGCGGTTGAGCAACTCCGGCATGTCCAGCACCTTGAACTTGCGCAGGTTCTCGCGCACCCGGTCGTAGACCACGACGGTGTCGTTGATGGAATAGCCGGCGATGGTGAGGATGGCGGCCACCGTGGACAGGTTGAATTCCAGCCCCAGCAGGGCGAAGAGTCCGATGGTGGAGACCACGTCGTGGATGAGCGCGATGACGGCGCCCAGGCCGAACTGCCATTCGAAGCGGAACCAGATGTAGATCAGCATGGCAAACATGGCGGCGACCACCGCCTTGACCCCGTCCCAGAACAGCTCCTGGCTGACCTTGGGGCCGACGAATTCCGTGCGCCGGTACTCTATCCCCTCGCCCAGCGCCGCCTTCACCTTCTCCACGGCCAGCCCTTGCGCCTTATCCCCGCCTTCCTGCTTTTGTATGCGGATGAGCACGTCGTTGGGGGCGCCGAACTCCTGCAGGGTCACCTCGCCGAGGCCGAGGCCGGAAAGGGAATCCCGCATGCCCGCGATGTCGGCGGGGCCCTGGGTGCGCACGTCGATCATGATGCCGCCCTCGAAATCGATGCCGTAGTTGAGGCCGCGGCCCACGAAAAGGATCAACGACGCCGCCACCAGGACGGCGGAAAAGACGAAGAAGGCCATCCGCTTCGAGATGAAGGGGATGGAAGTGCCGGCGGGAATCAGGTTCAGTCCGCGCATTCCTTGGTCCTCAAATGGGCAGGGCCTGGGGCCGGACACGCCTGATCCAGACGGACAAAATGAGGCGGGTCAGCCAGACGGCGGTGAAAAAGGAGGCCATGATGCCGATGGAGAGCGTCACGGCGAAGCCCCGGATGGGGCCCGATCCGAACACGTAGAGGAGCAGCGCCGCGATCAATGTCGTGACGTTGGCATCGACGATGGTGGTGATGGCGCGTCTGTAGCCGGCGTCGATGGCCGATATGGGCGTGCGGCCGAGGCGCACTTCCTCGCGGATGCGCTCGAAGATCAGCACGTTGGCGTCCACCGCCATGCCGATGGTGAGCACGATGCCGGCGATTCCCGGCAGGGTCAGGGTCGCCTGCAACACCGACAGCACGGCCGCGATGAGGAACATATTCAAGATCAGCGCCACGTTAGCCATGGCCCCGAACAGCCCATAGACCACCACCATGAAGACGACGACCAGCGCCATGCCGACGACGCTGGCCACCTTGCCCGCGGCGATGGAATCGGCGCCCAGCCCCGGGCCGACGGTGCGTTCCTCGATGATGGTGAGCGGCGCCGGCAGGGCGCCGGCCCTGAGCAGCAGGGCCAGGTCCTGGGCTGATTGGAAGGTGAAATTACCGCTGATCTGGCCCGAGCCGCCGAGGATGGGCTCGCGGATGACCGGGGCGCTGATGACGCGTCCGTCCAGGATGATGGCGAAGCGGCGGTTGACGTTGGCCCTGGTCACGTCGCCGAAGCGCTTGGCGCCGAGGGTGTCGAAGCGGAAGGTGACGACGGGCTCGTTGGTGCGCTGGTCGACGGAGGGCTGGGAATCGATCAGGTTCTCGCCGCTGACCATGATCCGCTTCCTGACCAGGATCATGGGCCCGTCCGCCCGGTCCGTATTCGGCATCAGGACCGACCCCGGCGGCACCCGTCCGGCCAGGGCTTCCGAGAGGGGCGTCTTCTCGTCCACCAGCTGGAAGGTCATCTTGGCGGTCTTGCCCAGGAGCTTCTTGATGCGCTCCGGATCGTCGATGCCGGGAAGCTGCACCAGGATGCGGTCGTCGCCCTGGCGCTGGATGGTGGGCTCGCGCACGCCGGTCTCGTCGATGCGCCGGCGCACGATCTCGATGGACTGCTCCACCGCCGCGGAGCGCCGGTCGCGGACGGCCTTCTCCGTGAGGGCCAGCGTAATGCGGCCGCCCTCGGCCAAGGATACGGCGGTGTCCGGGTCAAGGTCCCTGACCAGCCCCAGGGCCTTGTCCGCATTGTCGGGAACGTTGACGCTAACGGCGTTGCCTTCGATGCCGAGGCCCCGGTAGCGGATGCGCTCCTTGCGTAAGGCGGTGCGGACGGAATCCACCAGCGCTTCCAGGCGCTCGCGGATCACCACCTCCACCTTCACCTCCAAGAGCAGGTGGGAGCCCCCCCGCAGGTCGAGGCCGAGGCTGATCTGCTTGTTGGGCAGCCAGCCGGGGAGGGATTCCGCTTGCTCGCGGGTGAGGAAGTTGGGCGAGGCGTAGACCAACCCCAGCGCGCAGATGGCAAGGACCAGGATCACCTTCCACTTGGCGAAATGGATCATCCCGGGTTACTTGTCCTTGCCCCCGAACAGGTTGCCGAGGAACGAGGTGACGCCCTGTTCCGGGGGCGGCACCTTGGTCGCTTTCTTTGCGCCCGGTTCGGTCTTTGCGATCATGTTGGCGATCAGGGCGCGCTGCACGCGCACCTTGACGTCCTTGCTGATCTCGACCATCACCTCTTCGTCGTCGATCACCTTGGTGACCGAGCCCATGATGCCGCCGCCCATGACCACCTTGTCGCCCCGGCGGATGGCGGTGAGCATCGCCCGGTGACGCTTCGCCTTCTGCTGCTGGGGCCGGATGAGCAGGAACCAGAAGACGACGAAGATCAGGACCAGCGGCAACAAGTTGCTGATAAGGCTGCTGTCGGCTCCTCCCACTTGCGCGTACGCTGGCGAAATGAACATGGAAGACTCCTTAAAGGGTTCGGGCAGCGCGACTATAACGGCAGCGGCGTCACTTGCAATCGCAAAGGCCCGCCATGGCTAAAGCCCTTCGTCCCAAGGGCCGTCGCACCATATCCATTCACCCCCATCCTCCCCTTCCCCATCGATGGGGGAGGGGAAAAAGGTCCTGGCGACACCGTATGTTCTCCCTCCCCCTCTTCAGGCGGAGGGCTCGCCTTGGCGACGTCTCCGGCGTGGCCAGGCGGGTGTGGGGGGAGACGCGGGCCAAGGCATGGGATATTTCCTACATCCGGCCCATGACACGTGATTTAAAATCCAGTAACACATTGAATGATTGGCATAATTATGCCGATTGACCGGGAAGGAACAATCCTATTAACTGGGCCCATGTCCATCCAGACGGAGCTGTTGGAAGAGATCGAGGCCTTCGTCCGCGCCGGCGGCATGGCCGAAACCTCCTTCGGGCGGCTCGCCGTCAACGACGGGAACTTCGTATCGAGGCTCAGGGGCGGCAGCGGAATCACGGCCAGGACGGTGGAACGGGTGCGCGTTTACCTGGCCCACAACGGCGCCCCCGGGGCCGCGCCCGTGGCCCGGATCGCCGACGCCCTGGAGCGGCTGGCCCCGGCCCTTGTCCCAGAGGCCGACTTCGCCCAAGCCGACGCCTTCGTCTGGCAGGACGGATGCCTGCAGCCGGTGCCCCGGGTCAGCCACATCGAGCTCGGCCTGCTCAAGGGCATCGACGGCCAGACGGCGACCCTGCTGGACAACACCCGGCGCTTCGCGGACGGCCTGCCCGCCAACAACGCGCTGCTCTGGGGGGCGCGCGGCATGGGCAAGAGCTCCCTGGTCAAGGCCGTGCATGCCCGGGTCAACGAAGGATCACCGCCGGCCATCGCCCTGGTGGAAATCCACCGCGAAGACATCGGGTCGATGCCCCGCCTGCTGCGCATATTGAGGGACTCCGGCCGCCGCTGCCTGCTCTTCTGCGACGACCTTTCCTTCGACGGGCGGGAGGCCTCGTTCAAGTCCCTGAAGGCCGTGCTCGAGGGCGGCATCGAGGGCCGGCCCGGCAACGTCATCTTCTACGCCACCTCCAACCGCCGCCACCTGATGCCCCGGGACATGATCGAGAACGAGCGCTCGACCGCCATCAACCCGGCCGAGACCACCGACGAGAAGGTGTCGGTCTCGGACCGCTTCGGCCTCTGGCTCGGCTTCCACGCCTGCGACCAGGCGACCTACATGGAGATGAT
>JADFTO010000098.1 GCA_022560215.1 Pseudomonadota bacterium
CAGGTCTCGGTCTCGACCCGGGCGATGCCCGAGGCGTCACCTGGCCGGGCAACCCGGATCACCGGGCTGATGGCCATCACGCGTCGATCACCCCGGAATTACGGCAGCGCCGCGATGATTTTGCGGTACTCGGCCTCGGGGAAGGCAGTCAGCGTCTTGGTCCGGATGGCGCCGACGGCGCCGACGGTGAGCAGGAACTTGGCCATCGTCGTCTCGTCCGGCATTTCGTAGATGACGACCAGGTCATAATCGCCGATGGTCAGGTAGAAATGCTTCACCTTGCCGCCCATTTTCTTGGCCAATCGTTTGACCACGCTGAGGCGCTTCGGCGAGTCCTTGACGGCGGTGATACCTTCCTGGGTGTAGTTGATCAGGCTGATGTAGGTGCTCATGGCCGGTTCTCCTCTCCTGTTTTGATTCATTGTCTCATGAATGGAAACCGCGAGGGCCGGTAATTTCCCTCGGCGACTTCCGCTGTCTGGAACGTGGCGTAGCGACCATGCGGCAGACGGCTTCTTCCGCCGGCATCGCGAACTTCCGGACATGGCACTACCCGGACTCAATCAGCGCACCGGAACGACGACCGCTTTCATCCCCTAGAGCGAATTCCACTTACGTGGAAAATGCTCTAGCAAGCGCGCCCGCGGCCCCCTCAATCGGGCCAGCGGTTGTGCAGCCACAGCCACTGTTCGGGGGTGTCGCGCACCCATCGTTCGATGACGGCGTTGACCCGGGCCATGGCGGCGGCCACGTCGGCCGCCTGATCGCCGGTCCTGGCGAACTCCAGGGGCGGCTCGACGATCAGGCGGAAGCGCGCCCCTTCAATACGCTCCACGCGCGCCGGCACCACGGGGCAGTCGAACTTGAAGGCCAGTTCCGCCAGGGCGGGCGCGGTCATGACTTGGTGGCCGAAGAAAGGGGCCGGGATGCCGTCGTTCAATTTCTGGTCGACCATTAGCCCTAGGTGCTTGCCGTCGCCCAGGGACTTGAGCAGGGGGCGGATGCCCGCCGGCCCCTTGGCGATGAGGGCGCCCTCCACGGACTTGCGCCCGTGCCGGTACAGCCATTCCACCAGCCGGTTGTTGGCGGCCCGGTAGATCCTGTCCAGGGGGACGCCGCGCTGGGTGGCGCCGAGGGAGATGATCTCCCAGTTGCCGAGGTGGGCGGAGAAAAAGATTCCCGGCTTGCCGTCGTCGCGCAGCAGGTCCACGTGCTCGGCCCCCACCACCGTGATCCTTCCGTCGTCCCCGTAGACCTGGAATTCGTCCAGGTGCGGGTATTCGGCGACCAGCCTTCCCAGGTTGTCCCACATGCCCCGCACGATGGCGGCGGTCTCGGCGGGGGTGATCTCGGGGAAAGCGCGGGCCAGGTTTCTGGTGGCGCGGCCGGTGAAGGGGAGCAGGGGCCCGAAAGTGCGGCCCAGCCAGCCGCCGACGGCCGAGGCCGCGTCCAGGGGCAGGGCTTTGAACACGGCATAGGCGAGAAACGCCGCCGCCGCCTCCAGGGGATGGAGGAGGCCGCGCCTGAGCGCGCGGCGGATATTCATGGTTCCCGTCTCCCTAGGATGGGGCTCAAGATCGCGTCCAGGCCCGCTTCGTCCTCCCATTCGACGGCGATTGTCAAGACCCGGACGCCGTGCCTGGTCCCGGCCGGCAGGCGGACCCAGTCCTTGGCCGTGGTCACGGCCAAGGCATCCGATTCCTCGGCCTCCCGGGTCAGGCGCTCGATGTCTTCAGGCTCATAGGCGTAATGATCGGGGAAGGGATGGGCGCCGACGATCCGGCAGCCCAGGGCGCGCAGCGTGTCGAAGAACTTGTCCGGCCTGGCGATGCCGGCGAAGGCCACCACAGGTTTGTTTGCGATATCCCGGGCTTCGGGCCCGGGCGTGAGGCGGGCCCCGAGGACGGGGATGGCCCTTCCGGGTGCGGCCCCGATGCGCTCGCCCGCGCCCGTCTCGTCAGGCCCGATCAGCACCACCGCGTCGGCACGCGCGAGCCCCGCTTCCACCGGCTCGCGCAAGGGGCCCGCCGGCATCACTTGGCCGTTGCCGAAGCCGTAGCCCCCGTCCACCACCAGCAGGGACAGGTCCTTGGAGATGCCGGGGTTCTGGAAGCCGTCGTCCATGACGATCAGGCCGGCACCTTGGGCGGCGGCGGCCCGGGCGCCGGCCGCCCGGTCCCGGGCCACCCAGGTGGGGGCGATGCCGGCCAGCAGTAGGGCCTCGTCCCCGACCGCGCGGGCGTCGTGGCGGTCCGGATCGACACGCAGGGGCCCCGGGCTTCGCCCCCCGTATCCCCTGGTCAGGAAGTGGACATCCCCGCCGGAGCCCAGGAGCCTGGCCCCGAGGTCCAGGGCCACGGGCGTCTTGCCGGCGCCGCCGGCGACCAGATTGCCGACGCAGAGAACCGGCACCGGGGAGGCCTCGGGCCGGGACCGGGCCAGGCGGGCATGCGTGACGGCGCCGTAGATCCAGCCGAGGGGGGACAACAGGGCCGGCAGCGCCCCCCCATGGCGCCAGAAATCAGGCGCCCGCATGGCCTTGCCCGCCGGAGAGGAAGGGCGCCAGTTCCGCCATCACGGAATCGAGGATGCCGTTTTCGGCGGCGGCGAGGGCCCGGGCGGCCTCCGCCATCCGCTTCCTTTCGGCCTCGTCGCCGAGCAGTCGTTCCAGGGCCGCCGCCAACCCCGCCTCGCCGTCGACCACCAGCGCCGCTCCCCCGGCGACGAGGGCCCGGGCGATGTCCTCGAAGTTGGTCATGTGGGGGCCGTGGATGAGGGCGCAGTCGAGGCGCGCCGCCTCCAGGGGATTCTGGCCCCCCAGCGGCACCAGGGACTTGCCCACGAACACCACGCCCGCGAGACGGTAAAACAGGCCCAGCTCGCCCAGGGTGTCGGCCACGTAGATGTCGGTCGCAGGCATAATGGCCTCGCCGGCCGAGCGCAGGGAAACGGCGAGACCCGAGGCGCGCAAGTCGGCAGCAATCCCAGCCCCCCGTTCGGGGTGGCGCGGCACGATCACCGTCAGCAGGCCGGGGTGGCTCGCTAACAGCTGTCCATGGACCCGCCCCGCGGTCTCCTCCTCGCCGGGATGGGTGCTCGCCGCCAGCCACAGCGGCCTCTCGCCGACGGCTTTTTCCAGCTCCTCCAATTGGGCTGGGTCCGCGGGCAGGGGAGGGGCCGCGAACTTGAGGTTGCCCAGGCACTTGGCCCCCGCCGCGCCCAGCTGGACGAGGCGCCGGGCGTCGGCTTCGGTCTGCCCCAGGCAAAGCGCGAAGCCCGATAGAAGCCGCCTGATCGAGCCTTCGAAGCGGCGCCAGCCGGCGAAGGACCGGGGCGAGACGCGCCCGTTGATCAGGATCGCGGGGATGCCCCTAGCCGCGGGTTCGCCAACCAGGTTCGGCCAGAACTCGGATTCCGCCCACAGCACGAGATCCGGCCGCCAGTGGTCGAGGAATCGCCTGACGTAGGGCAAGCGGTCCACCGGCACGTACTGGTGGAACGCCCCTTCGGGCAGGCGTTCCGCCATCAGCCGGGCCGACGTCACCGTGCCCGTGGTCATCAGCACGTGAAGGCCCGGCCGCTCGTCCAGAAGGCGCTGGATCAGGGGCAGCATGGACAGGGATTCGCCGACGCTTGCCGCGTGGACCCAGACCAGGGGCCCGTCGGGCCGGGGCCGGCCTGGCCGGCCGAGGCGTTCGCCGAAGCGTTCGGCGTCCTCCTTGCCGCGCGCCATGCGCAAGCTCAGGTAGAGGCGGATCAGGGGAGCGCCGAGATAGGTCGCCCAGCGGTAGGCGGCCAGCATCATGTGCCTGAGTTCCCGGCCACGGTATCGGGCTCCACGGGCACCGACCCGCACAGCCTGTCGGCCTCGGCGGTGATGTCGTTGAGCGCCTCCTCCACCCGTTGCCGGGCCGCTTCCAGGGCGTGGTCGTCGGCGTCGCGGGGGACGTGGATCGGGTCCCCCCATACCAACACCCCGCGCCCGAAGGGCCAGGGCACGATGAAGCGGTCCCAGGTGGCCAGCACCCGCCGCCGGTCGATGGAGAAGGTGGCGGGCAGTATGGGGGCATCCGACAGGCGGGCCAGATGGGTAATGCCGTTGCTGGCCCGCATCCTGGGGCCATGGGGCCCGTCCGGGGTGATGCCGATCGACTCGCCTCCCTTCAATATCCTGAGCATGGTGCGGAGCGCCCCGGAGCCGCCGTGCCGCGTCGATCCGACCACCGTCCGGATGCCGAAATGGCTGATGGTGTCGGCGATGAGCCGCCCGTCCCGGTGGCGGGAAATCAGCATGTGAACGGGCGTGCCCGGGCGCCAGCAGTAGTGCATCATCAACATCCTGCCGTGCCAGAAGCAGAGGATGAACGGCTTGCCTTCGTCCCAGAGCCGTTTCGGGATCTCGGCGCCGAGTACCGTCCAGCGGCCGCTGGCGTAGGCGAGGCGGATGTAATGGGCGGCCAGCCAGCAGAGGATGCGGCGCACCCGGCCGTTCCTCAGGACTCTATCGAATGTCCTCATGGTCCCCGGCGTATCCGCAAGTAAGACCTAGAGCGCTATCCAGTTAGTTGGAACCATTTGACCTGCGGCCTCCGGTGGGGCAAATCGGCCCCCCGGGTGCGTTGCGGCGCTTGCCCGATGCACCGCATCGCGCGGCGCGCCGCGCCTGCCCGGATGAACCGATTTGCTCCCATCAAATTGATCCCAACTAACTGGATAGTGCTCTATGCCCGGGCGGCCCGGGCCGGGGGCCGGTCGGATTCGGCGAACTGCATGGCGTAAAGGCGGGCGTAGCCCTTGCCGCGGGCCATCAACTCCGCGTGGCACCCCGATTCCACCACCTTGCCGTCCTCGATCACGTGGATCAGGTCGGCGTTGACCACGGTGGACAGCCTGTGTGCGATGACCAGGGTGGTGCGCCCGCTCATGAGGGAATCCAGCGCCGCCTGGACCTGGCGCTCGGCATCGGTGTCCAGGGCCGAGGTCGCCTCGTCGAGGAGCAGGATGGGCGCGTTCTTGAGTATGGCCCGGGCGATGGCGATGCGCTGGCGCTGCCCGCCGGACAGCTTCACGCCCTGTTCGCCGACCATCGTGTCGTAGCCGTCGGTCAGCCCGGTGATGAAGTCGTGGGCGGCGGCGTGGCGGGCGGCGGCGATGATCTCGTCCTCGCCGGCCCCGCCCCGGCCGTAGGCGATGTTGGCGCGGACCGTGTCGTCGAAGAGCGTGATTTCCTGGCTCACCAGGGCGATGCTCTCGTAAAGGGAGACGAAGGTCACCCCGGCCACGTCGACGCCGTCGATGAGCACGGCCCCCTTGTCCACGTCGTAGAAACGGGGGATCAGGTTGAGGATGGTCGACTTGCCGGCGCCCGACGGACCCACCAGCGCCACCCTTTTGCCCGCCGGCACGTCGATGCTGATCCCGTCGAGGGCAGGATTTCCAGGCACGTAGGAGAAACTCACGTCGTCCAGCCGGATGCCGCCCTTGGCCACCTTCAGGCGTTGCGCATCCGGCGCCTCGCGGATGGCGGGCTCCGTATCGAGCAGGTCGAACAGCCGCTGCGCGCTGGCCAGCCCTTCCTGGAGGGTGGCGTTGAGGTTGGCCAGCCGCTTCATGGGCTCATAGGCGAGAAGCAGCGCCGCGATGAAGGAAATGAACGACCCCGGATCGGTCCGCCCCTCGATCACCTGGTTGCCGCCGTAGACGATGACGATGGCGATGGCGACGCCGCCCAGGGTCTCCATGATCGGGCTGGCCAGGGCCCGGATGCGCGCCGAGCGGAAGGACAGGGTGAAGACCCGCTCGACGATGGCGGCGATTCGCCCCTTTTCGTATTCTTCCATGCCGTACGCCTTGACCATGCGTATGCCCTGGAAGCTCTGTCCCAGAAGGGTGGTGAACTGGCCCATCTCTTCCTGGGTATTGGCGGTCACCCGGCGGATGCGCCGCCCCAACCGGACGATGGGAACCACGGCGACGGGGAAGACGAAGAAGGAAATGGTCGCCAACTTCCAGTCCTGCAGGAACATCACGAGGACCAGGCCGGCCAGGGTCAGCAGGTCCTTTCCGAACCCGGTGAGCACGTTGGAGACCGCGCCCCGCATGAGGTTGATGTCGTTGGTGAAGCGCGAAATGAGCTGGCCCGAGGGATTGGCGTGGAAAAAGGCCAAATCCATGCGCGACAGGTGGGCGTGCAGCCGGTTCTGGGTGTCGGCGATGATGCGCAGGCCGACGAAGCTCATCAGCGTGGCCTGGCCGTAGTTGGCCAGTCCCTTGACCGCGAAGGTGGCCAGGACAATGCCGCCGATCAGCCACAGGAAGTCCCGGTCCCGGGCGATGAAGACCTCGTTGACCACGGGGTCCAGGAGATAGGCGGTGAGCGCCGTCGCCCCCGCCATCAGCGCCATGCACGCCAGGGCCGCCATCAGCCAGCCCGCATAGGGGCGGACGCTTTCGCCGATCAGGCGGCGCATGAGGACGCGGCTGGATGCGTGAGCTTTAACTTTCAATGTCCCTAATGCCTTAACCGGGGGTCGGGGACCATAGCACGGGGGCCGGGCGGGGGCCAACGGTCGGCCGAATGCCGGACGGCCGCCACATGCCGTCGGAGGGGGTCGATATTATCCAGATAGACTCTAGATCCCTGCCACCGTCATGCCGTCCACCCGCACCGTCGGGGCGTCGGTGCCGTAGCGGAATTCCAGGTCGCGGGCGGCGGTGATGTTGGCGAACATGTCGGCGAGGTTGCCGGCCACCGTGACCTCGCTCACCGGGTAGGCCAGCTCTCCGTCCTCGATCCACTGCCCGCAGGCGCCGCGGCTGTAGTCCCCGGTGATCCCGTCGACGCCGAAACCGATCAGCTCCGTGATGTAGAAACCGCTCCCGATGTCGGCGATGATGTCTTCCGGACTCGATGGGCCGGGCTCCATATACAGGTTGCTCGCCGAGGGCGACGGCGGCGACGACGTGCCCCGGGACGCGTGACCCGTGGACTCCATCCCCAACTGGCGGGCGGACCTGAGATCCATGATCCAGGTGCTAAGCACGCCCCCGTCCACGATGTTGCGGCGCCCCGAAGCCAGGCCCTCGGCGTCGAAGGGCCTGGACCTGAGCCCCCGCGGGCGCAGGGGATCGTCGACGATGGTGATGGCGTCGGGAAAGATGCGTTGGGCGAGTTTGTCCTTGAGAAACGTCGTGCCCCGGGCCACGGAGGATCCGTTTATGGCGCCCGCCAGATGGCCGAGAAGGCTGCGCGAGACCCTGGGATCGTAAATTACCGGCACCTTGGCCGAAGCGATCTTGCGCGGGTTCAGGCGGGCGACGGCCTTCTCGCCGGCGCGCCGCCCGACCTCTTCGGCTGAATCCAGGTCGCCCGAGAAGACGGCGGAGGCGTAATCGTAGTCCCTTTCCATGGCCGTTCCCTCGCCGGCCAGCACCGATACGCTGAGGCCGTGCCGGGACCTGGAATAGGCGCCGGCGAACCCGTTGCTCGCGGCCATGGCGATGGTGGTCGCCGCCCAGGTGGCTTCGGCCCCTTCGGAGTTGGTGACGCCGGGAACGGCGCGGGCCGCGTCCTCGGCGCGTCCGGCCATCTCGGCGAGCGTCTCGGGCGTCGGCTCGTCCTTCTCGCAGATGTCGAGATCGGGGAAGCTGGAAGCCAGGATGTCCGCGTCCGCCAGGCCGCAGTGGGGGTCTTCGGGCACGGCGCGCGCCATGGCCACGGCCCGCTCCACGAGCTCGTCCAGGGCATCGGCCGAGGTGTCGGACGACGAGACAATGGCCTGGCGCTTGCCGATGAACGCCCGCAAGCCCACGTCGGCGGACTCCGCCCTGTCCACGCTTTCGGGCTTCCCCAAACGCCGGCAGAGGGTGAGCGAGACGCCCTCGACCAACACGGCGTCGGCGGCATCGGCGCCGGCTCGGGCGGCCCTGTCGATGAGATCGGCCAGCAGGCCGAGGCTTTTTTCCGTATCCTGCATGGAGCGTCCTTTCCCGCCGCTGGAAGCTATCACGGGAGAGGCCGCCGGCGGCGCATTTATTTAGAGCCCCGCCAGGCTAAGTTGGGGAGTGTTTCAGTCGTTCCGGCGCGCTGATTGAGTCCGGGCATGGCCAAACTCGGACTCCGCAGCGTATTCACCTTGAAGAATTTGCTATAACCAATTTTATGAAGAACCCGGTCAGTATCACCTACTATTCCGATATTCTGTGCATCTGGGCCTATTGCGCCCAAGTGCGTGTGGACGAGATTCGGGTGCGTTTCGCAGATGAGGTGGAGATTGATTTCCGATTTATTTCTGTCTTCGGAAACACCCAATTGAAAATTGGGGACGGATGGAAGGACCGCGGAGGGTTCGAGGGATATGATGACCATGTCCGCGAAGTCGCTGAACGCTTTCTTCATGTAGACGTTCACCCTCAACTGTGGCGCAAAACCAGGCCCGCGTCTTCGGCAAGCCCTCACCTGTTCCTCAAAGCGGTTCATCTGGCCCATGGCGCAAGTCTCGAGAAAACGACTTGGGCGCTCAGGCGGGCATTTTTCAAGGAGGCGCTGGATATCGCAGACGCCAAGGTTCAATGGCGGATCGCCGGTGAATTGGATCTTCCCCTCAAGGACATCGAGACGACCTTAAAGAACGGAATGGCCATGGCGGCGCTGTGCGAGGATTACCAAATGCAGCGCGAGCACTCTATTGAGGGAAGCCCAACCTTCTTGCTCAACGATGGCCGCCAAAGGTTGTTCGGCAATGTGGGCTACCGGGTGATCGAGGCGAATATCCAGGAACTGCTGCGCGCCACGGATTCCTCTCAGGCCAGTTGGTGCTAATTTCATGGATGGGTTTACTCCCATCCCCTCTCTTGTCGGCGGCCTGATCATAGGGCTGGCCGCCGCCCTTTTCATGTGGACCAACGGCCGCCTCGCCGGGATCAGCGGAATCCTTGGGGGATTGTTGCTTCCTCAGGCCAGGGATATGGCTTGGCGGCTGGCGTTTATCGTCGGTTTGGTTCTTGGCGGTTTCGCCGGAAAGGGGTTGGGCTTCGCGCCCGAAATGATTTCAATTTCCCCATCCTTGCCGTTGCTCATAGTTGGAGGAGGACTGGTCGGCCTGGGGACTGCCTTGGGAAGCGGCTGCACCAGCGGCCACGGAGTCTGCGGGATCGCCCGGCGCTCAAAACGCTCTTTTGCCGCCATGGGGGTTCTCATGGGCGCGGCGGTGTTG
>JADFTO010000099.1:0-6655 GCA_022560215.1 Pseudomonadota bacterium
CGGTGATCACCCTGTAGGTTTCGACGCTGTCCTTCATGGCCTAGAGCACTATCCAGTTAGTTGGGATCAATTTGATGGGAGCAAATCGGTTCATCCGGGCAGGCGCGGCGCGCCCAGCGATGCGGTGCAGTCTCGCTGCGCGCCGCAACGCACCCGGGGGCTGCCCCACCGGAGGCCGGGTGCTTTTGCGCCGTGGACGTCGTTGCCCGCCCCTTGTGATGGTCCACCATCTAAGGCTGAAACGGGCGCCTAGCCACGACGCAAAATCATCCCGGTCAAATGGTTCCAACTAACTGGATAGCGCTCTAGTCCCGGCTTGGCAAACCCTATTCTCATACAGGGCCGGCCGGCCCAAGGGAAAGGTGATTCTCATTCGGGCGAAGGCCCGTCGCCCTCCTTGTCCAGGGCATGGTCCACGGCCTTTTCGATCGCTTCGCGCTCCAGGTTGGGAAAGGAGGCCGCAACCAGGACGATGGCATGGTCCCGCGATTGGGCCAGCCGCGCCAGTTGGGCGATCTTGCCTTTGTCGGCGCTCATGTAACCTCGTTGGAGCGGCTGGTAGCGCCGCCGGCCGCATCGGGTGCGCGCCGAAACCATTCGGGACAGCCGATGGCGAGCCGCTTAAATCCCGGTCTTGGCGATGGATTTGATGAGATCGTAGACGCGCTTGCGCACGCCGGGATCGTCGATCCGGTAATAGGCGCGAACCAGTTCCAGTGTCTCGCGGCGGGACATGGAGCCTGGATCAACGGGCAACTGGGGCTGATCGCTCAAGCCCGGGGCCGGGCGTGACTTGTCGTCCTTGTCCATTTCCTCGAAGAAATAGGAAACCGTCACGTCCAGGATGCGGCTGAACTCGAACAGGCGGCTGGCCCCGACGCGGTTGGCCCCGCGCTCGTACTTCTGTATCTGCTGGAAGGTCAAGCCGACGGCTTCGCCCAGCTTCCCCTGGCTGAGGCCGAGCAGGGTGCGGCGAAGCCTGAGACGGGAACCGACGTGAACGTCAACGGGCCTGGGGACGCCGACCGGCCATTTTCTCTTGCCGCGGGAAGTTTTACTTGCCTTGAGTCCGCGGGTTTTTGTCGGCTTTCTCATCGTATTGGACTCTCTTGTTGAAAATGTCAAAGACGCGCATTCGCGTTAGGGCGCCATCCGGAAAGACATCCGCGGTTGCAGGGTGGAAAAATGATTCGAATCATTATAAAACGCTGCCGTCTCGAACCTCGCCCTGGACGCAGCGGCCATCTCTCGGAATCCGCCCGAGGGGGGGTCAAAGCACCCGGCCGGACGGTTAACCCTCATAGAGACGATTGCACGGTTGTGCAAGCATATCTTATGTCTTCCGCCCCACTTTCGAGTAAATTTTTTGATTCGGATCAAGACGTTGCGCATGAACAAGGACATGGGGATTCGCCATCCTGAGGGCAAGGAGGCCGGCGCGGACGAAAGGGAACGATTCTTGAGAGAATTCCTATCAAGATTCTTGAGAGAATTCCTATCAAATGGAATCGCGTCTCAATTCTGCCTCCGGCCGCTCACTGCCTGAGCGGGCTTTTCGCATGTTTCCACTGACGTGGAAAATGCCCTGGCAGGCTGCTGAAAAACTCGGGAGGCAACCATCTCGGCGTAACAGCAGCCTGTTGGCCGAAATTAAGGAATCAAGGGTGTCCCCTTGCTTGCCCCTACCTGCCGCAAGCCTTCAAGCCGCCGTCCGGGCCGAGCTCCACCACCGAGCCGGCGGCGCAACGGGTGGTGCCGAAAACAAGGGGCTCGGGGATGGTGCAGCGGGCGACGGCGCCGTTTTCGTGCTGCACCATGAGCGTCTTCCCGGCGCAGACGATGCGTTCGCCCCTGGCGGTCCAGAACTGGTGGTCGGCCTCGATCCGGCACGACTTGATGCCGCCGCCGGGGAAAAACTCGAAAGTTCCCACGGCGCATTGCAGGGCCAGGGCGTCCAGCGGCGGAATGAGCGCCCAAGCCAGGGCGGAAAGGGCGATAACGGTTGAACGGACGCGGGCCGCTTTCATGGCGTTGGCCTCCTAGAGCGCGGTGACGCGCCTGCTTGCCGCCCCCTTCAGGCCACCCGGCCGTGGCAGTGCTTGTACTTCTTTCCCGCGCCGCAGGGACAGGGCGAGTTGCGGCTGATCCGGCCCCAGGTCGAGGGGTCGTCCGGGTCGAGCACGGCCGCCGCCTTGCGCACGTGCAGCGGCAGCGCCGCCACCGGCGGCATGGGCTCGTCCTCGGCCCCGGGAAAGACCGGATCCTCGTGGGATTCCACCATGGCCGGCTGGGGGTGCTCGATCAACAGGTCCTCGGACGGCGACAGTTGCAGCTCGATATGGTGGAGCACCAGGGTCACCCGCTCGCGCAGACTGTCCAACATGCCCTCGAACAGGCCGAAGGCCTCGCGCTTGTACTCGTTCAGGGGGTCCCGCTGGCCGTAGGCCCGGAGCCCGATGCCCTGGCGCAGGTGGTCGAGGCTCAACAGGTGGTCCTTCCAAATCTGGTCGAGAATCTGCAAGAGCAGGCTTTTCTCCACCGAGCGCATGACCTCGGGCCCGTAGTTGGCGGCCTTTTCCGCCATCCTGCGGTCGGAAGCCTCCATCAGGCGCTCGCGGATTTCGTCGTCCGCGATGCCTTCCTCGGCGGCCCAATCGGAGACCGGAAGGTCTAGGTTCAAGACCCTCAAGGCCTCTTCGTGGAGGGAATCGGTGTCCCACTGCTCGGGGTAGGCGTTCACGGGGATGCAGGTGGCGACCATGTCCTCGATGACCTGGTGGCGCATGCCGGTGATGTCGTCGATCACGTCGTCCACGGCCATCAGGTCCTTGCGCTGGACGTAGATCACCTTGCGCTGGTCGTTCATCACGTCGTCGTACTTGAGCAGGTTCTTGCGGATCTCGAAGTTCCGCGCCTCGACCTTCTGCTGGGCCTTCTCCAGGGCCTTGTTGACCCAGGGATGGACGATGGCCTCGCCCTCCTCGAGGCCGAGCTTCTGGAGCATGGAATCCATGCGCTCCGAGCCGAAGATGCGCATCAGGTCGTCTTCCAGCGAGAGGAAGAACTTGGACGCCCCGGGATCGCCCTGGCGCCCGCAGCGTCCCCGCAGCTGGTTGTCGATGCGGCGGCTTTCGTGGCGTTCGGTGCCAAGCACGAAGGCGCCGCCGGCCTCGATCACGATCTTCTTTTTCGCCTCCACTTCGGCGCGGATGCGGGCCCTGCCCTTTTCGCGCTCGGCCTCGTCCATGTCGTCGTCCAGTTCCTGGGACATGCGCATGTCCACGTGGCCGCCGAGCTGGATGTCGGTGCCGCGCCCGGCCATGTTGGTGGCGATGGTCACCGTGCCCGGCGTGCCGGCCTGGGCGATGATGAAGGCTTCCTGCTCGTGGTAGCGGGCGTTGAGCACGTTGTGGGGGATTTTCCGCTTCTTCAGCAGGGCGGACAGGTGTTCCGACTTCTCGATGCTCACCGTGCCCACGAGAATGGGCTGGTTGCGTTTCTGGCAGTCCATGATCAACTCGATGATGGCGGCGTCCTTCTCGCCCGCGGTCCGGTAGACCTCGTCGTCCCTGTCGTCGCGGATGCAGGGCAGGTTGGTGGGCACCTCCACCACGTCCAGCTTGTAGATCTCGGCGAATTCCCCCGCCTCCGTCATGGCGGTGCCGGTCATCCCGGCCAGCTTGGGGTAAAGCCGGAAGTAGTTCTGGAAGGTGATCGAGGCCAGGGTCTGGTTCTCGTGCTCGATGTGGGCGCCTTCCTTGGCCTCCAGGGCCTGGTGCAGGCCCTCGGAATAGCGCCGCCCTTCCATCATGCGGCCGGTGAACTCGTCGATGATGATCACCTTGTCGTCCTTGACGATGTAGTCGGTGTCGCGGGTGAACAGCTTGTGGGCGCGCAGCGCCTGGTTGGAGTGATGGACCAGCGACACGTTGGCGATGTCGTAGAGGGCGCCAGAGGTCAGCAGCCCGGCCTCGCGCAGCAGGGTCTCGATCCTCTCCGTTCCGATTTCGGTATAGGTGACGGCGCGCACTTTTTCGTCCTTCTCGAAGTCCTCCTCGGCGAGCTTCGGGATCAGCTTGTCTATGGCGGCATAGAGTTCCGACGAATCCTCCGTGGGGCCGGAGATGATCAGCGGCGTGCGCGCCTCGTCGACGAGGATAGAGTCCACCTCGTCGACGATGGCGTAGTTAAACGACCTCTGGACCATTTCTTCCAGGCTGAACTTCATGTTGTCGCGCAGGTAGTCGAAGCCGAGCTCGTTGTTGGTGCCGTAGGTGACGTCGGCGGCGTAGGCTTCGCGGCGCTCGTCGTCGTCGAGCCCATGGACGATGCAGCCGACGCCGAGGCCCAGGAACTTGTAGATCTGGCCCATCCAGTCGGCGTCGCGCCGCGCCAGGTAGTCGTTGACCGTGACCACGTGGACGCCCTCGCCCGTGAGCGAGTTCAGGTAGACCGAGAGCGTGGACACCAGGGTCTTGCCCTCGCCGGTCTTCATCTCGGCGATCATGCCCCGGTGCAGGACGATGCCGCCCATGAGCTGGACGTCGAAATGGCGCTGGCCGAGGGTCCTCTTCGCGGCCTCGCGCACGGTGGCGAAGGCGTCCACCAGGAGGTCGTCCAGGTCCTCGGCCCCGGCAGCCCTTTCGCGGAGCCAGGGCGTGCGCCGTGCGAGCTCCTCGTCGCTCAGGCCTTCCAGTTCGGACTCCATGGCGTTGATGGCGTCCACGTCACCCTGGAGCCCCTTCAAGAAGCGTTCGTTGGCTGTGCCGAAGAGTTGCCGGGCGATGGCTCCGAGCATTATCCAGGACCCCGGGATGCAAAAAGGGAAGGCCGGCTAAACGGGCCGGCTGAAAAAAAGAGATAGAACCCGCCGGGACTTCTGTCAATGCGGGCCGGAACGAACCTTAAGGGCACAAGAAAATGCCGGGTCCTTGGGGGGGACCCGGCATCAGGGAGGGGTAGAAGGGGAGAGGGATATCTCCGTTGCTGAGGGGGATTATCGCCCGGACGAGCGTCCCGGCGCAGTGACGGCCGTCACAGTGGGCGATTTTTTTTAATTTACTCGAGTCCGGCGGGTTTCGCCCGAAAAGCACCCTCATCGGCCCCGAATCCCTGGGCCGGCGCGCCCGGGCGGGGCCGGACCCGCCCCGCCCTTGTGCCTGGCAGGACAATGTGCATGATGCAGGGTGCGAACGCCGAAACTCCCCCGTGGGTTCAAGGAAATCCCCCCATGTCCATGCCCTTTTTCCGCGCCGCCATTGCCGCGGTGTTCCTCTGCGGCGTGGCCGAGGCCGCCGAACAAACCGGGGACAAGGAACCCGATCCGGTCGTCGCCACCGTCAACGGCGAGGAAATCCGCCTCTCGGACGTGGGCTATGCCCAAGAGAGCCTGCCCGATCAATACCGACAGGTCCCGCTGAACGCCGTCTACAGGCTTTTGGTCAACAGCCTGGTCAACGCCAAGCTGGCGGCGGCGGCGGCCCGCGCCGAGGGCATGCACGAGCGCGACGACATCAAGCGCAGGCTGGCGCACATCCACGAGCAGCTCCTGGAGCGGGCGTACATGATCCGCTACATCGACGACAAGATAACCGAGGACGCCCTCAAGGAGCGCTACGACGCCATGGCCAAGGAAATGGGCGAATCCGAGGAAATCAAAGCCCGCCACATCCTGCTGGAAACGGAATCCAAGGCCAAGGAGATCATCGCCGAGCTCAAGGACGGAGCCGATTTCGCCGAGCTGGCCAAGGAACGGTCCAGCGGGCCGTCGAAGGACCAGGGCGGCGACCTCGGCTTTTTCACCAAGGAACAGATGGTGCCCGCCTTCACCGAGGCCGCCTTCGCCCTGAAGAAGGGGCAGATCACCGAGACCCCCGTGCAGACCCGGTTCGGCTGGCACGTGATCAAGATCGAGGATCGCCGCGCCGTCAAGCCGCCGATCTACAACGAGGCCAAGCAGGCCCTGCGCGGCGAGATATCGCAGGAACTGGGCGCCGCCTTGATCGGCGAGCTTCGCGCCAAGTCGGTGATCAAGAAGTTCAAGCCGGACGGCTCGCCCCTGGACGAACCGGCCGCGACGCCCGGGGCCGCGACGCCCGGGGCCGGCCAATAGGAAGGCCGTCCAGGGTTCCCGGCGGGCGCCCCTTAATGTCTAGCCCGATAGCGCTCTAGGGTTTTTCAAGCCATGGACAAGGTATCCCCCCTCGCGCCCGAAAGCTTCCCGGACATGCCCCCGCTCGCCGGCGTGCGGCTGGCGGCGGCGGCCTGCGGAATCCGCTCCGGGGACCGCGATGACCTGATGCTGGCGGAGCTGGCCCCGGAGACCACGGTGGCCGGCGTCTTTACCCGCTCGGCGACCGCCGCCGCCCCGGTGGACTGGTGCCGCAAGGCCCTTGCCGGGGGCACGGCGCGCGCCCTCGTGGTCAACGCCGGCAACGCCAACGCCTTCACCGGCGCCGCCGGGCGCGACGCCGTGCGGCGCACCGCCGAGATCGCCGCCTCTCTGGTCGGGGGCGCGCCCGAGGGCGTGTTCATCGCCTCGACCGGGGTGATCGGCGAAGCCCTGAGCGCGGGAAAAATCCTCGACGCCCTGGCCGGCCTTCACGGCAAGCTTCGGGACGACGGCTGGGAGGAGGCCCCCCGGGCGATCATGACC
>JADFTO010000099.1:6665-9206 GCA_022560215.1 Pseudomonadota bacterium
GGCCGCGGCAGACCTGTTCCCCTGCCGCCCGAGCACGGTGTTCGTCGCCTCCACCGGGGTCATCGGCGAGGCCCTCGGCGCCGACAAGATCGCGGCCGCCCTGCCGGCGCTGAAAGACCGGCTCTCGCGCGGCGCCTGGCGGCAGGCGGTGTCGGCGATCATGACCACCGACACCTATCCGAAGGGCGCCACGCGCACCGTGGACATGGACGGGGGGCCCGTCACCATCAACGGCATCGCCAAGGGATCGGGCATGATCGCGCCGGACATGGCGACCATGCTCGCCTTCGTCTTCACCGACGCGGCCATTCCGGCGACCCTGCTCCAGGACCTGCTGGACCGCTCGGTGGACCTCTCCTTCCACCGCATCACCGTTGACGGCGACACCTCCACCAACGACACCGTGCTCCTGATGGCGACCGGCGGCGGCGAGCCCGGGGCCGGCCTCGGCGACCGGCAGGCCGACCTCTTCCTGGCCGGCCTGAACGAGGTGATGATCGATCTCGCCCACCAGGTGGTGCGCGACGGCGAAGGGGCGACCAAGTTCGTCGCCATCACCGTGACCGGGGCCCGGGACGACTCCCAGGCCCGCCTGGTCGGCCTTTCCATCGCCAATTCGCCCCTGGTGAAGACGGCCATCGCCGGCGAGGACGCCAATTGGGGGCGCATCGTCATGGCCGCCGGAAACGCAGGCGTCGCGGTGGACAAGGGCCGGCTCGGCATCCGCATCGGCGGCTTTTCCGTGGCCGAAAATGGCGGCCCCGCCCCCGGATACGACGAAGCCCCGGTGGCCCGCCACATGATGGGCCCCGAAATCGACATCGCCGTGGACTTAAGCGAGGGCGAGGGCACCGCCACCGTCTGGACCTGCGACTTGACCCACGGCTACATCGACATCAATGCCGATTACCGGTCCTGATCCGTCCTGCCTGGAAGCCGAGGCCCGCCCCGGGTCCTCGCCCGTCCTGGTGGTGGCGGCGGTGGCGCTGATCGACGCCGACGGCCGGGTGCTGCTGGCGAAAAGGCCCGAGGGCAAGGACATGGCGGGGCTGTGGGAGTTCCCGGGCGGCAAGCTGCGAGAGGGCGAGACCCCGGAAGCGGCGCTGGTGCGCGAGCTGGCCGAGGAACTCAGCCTGGACATCACCGAGAGCTGCCTGGCGCCGATAGCCTTCGCGTCCCATTCGTACCAGGACTTCCATTTGCTGATGCCGCTGTTCGTGTGCCGGGTGTGGAAGGGAAAAGCGCGCCCCGCCGAGGGACAGGAGCTGAAATGGGTGTTCCCCGAAGACATGGGCGATTTCCCCATGCCGCCGGCGGACAAGCCGCTGACGGTCATGCTCAGGGACTTGTTGTGATATGGCGGTGACCGCCGCCCTCATCATCATCGGCAACGAGGTGCTCTCGGGGCGCACCCGGGACGCCAACCTGCAGTTCATCGCCAGGCGCCTGGTCGACATCGGCATCCGCCTGGCCGAGGCCCGCGTCATCGCCGATACCGAAGACGCCATCATCGCCGCCGTCAACCAGTGCCGGGCCGCCCATGACTTCGTCTTCACCACGGGCGGCATCGGCCCCACCCACGACGACATCACGTCCCGATCCGTCGCCAGGGCCTTCGGCGTGGCCCTGGTCCGCGACCCGGTTGCCCTGGCCCTGCTGGAGAAGCATTACGAGGGGCGTGATCTGAACGATGCCCGCCTGAAGATGGCCGACATCCCCGAAGGCGCCGGCCTGATCCACAATCCGGTGAGCAAGGCGCCCGGCTTCCAGATCGAGAACGTGTTCGTGCTGGCGGGCGTGCCCAGCATCATGGAAGCCATGTTCGAAGGCATCAAGGAGCGCCTCACGGGGGGCGAGAAGGTGGCCTCCATTACCATCACCGCCTTCATCCCCGAGGGGGACCTGGCGGGCCCCTTCGGGCGGCTGCAGGAGGAATTTCCGGCGGTCGAGATGGGCAGCTACCCCTTCTTCCGCGGCGGCCGCCTGGGCTCTTCCCTGGTGCTGCGCTCGGCCGACGGGCCCGCCCTGGCGGCGGCGGCGGAGTCTTTGCGCGCCATGATCCGGGATTTGGGGTCCGAGCCCGAGGAAGACGGAGAGGACGGGGACTGAGCGGCGGGCCTTCGGCCCCCAAACGTGGTATAAGGCGCCCCACTCGCGGACGTGGCGGAATTGGTAGACGCAAGGGACTTAAAATCCCTTGGGCGATAGCCCGTGCGGGTTCGAGTCCCGCCGTCCGCACCAGGCTTATAGAGCCCCAAGCCTTCCCCCCGGATCACCCATCGATGAGCAGGACGATGACGGCGATCAGCGCCAGCATCTGGGCCAGGTTGATGAGCATGCTCAGCCGGTGGAGCCTGGCGAAATCCACCTTCGCCGCCTGGTCGCCCGCCGCCCTGGCGTCGCGCGCCCGGTTGATGCGGGGGACCACGACCTGGCGCACGGCCAGGAACGCCACGGCGACCCCGGCCAAGATGGCGGCGCTTAACGTGTCGGCGGGGACGGCCAAGGCCGCGGCGATGGCCGACACCACGATGCCCCAGG
>JADFTO010000100.1 GCA_022560215.1 Pseudomonadota bacterium
ATCGAGGACCCGGACCGGAAGTATGGCCTGGAGGACATGGCGGCGGGCGACGTCACCCTCGCCGCCACCGGCATCACCAGCGGCAACGTGCTCAAAGGCGTCCGGCGCGTCCACGGCGTCACCCTCACCCATTCCATCGTCATGCGGTCGAAGTCCGGGACCGTCCGTTACATCGAGGGCTACCACAAGTTCGGCTCGGGCGCCTGATGGGGGAGCCCCAGCCCGCCGCCCAGCCCGACGAGCCCTGTTTCCTGGGCGTGGCCAGCTCGTTGAGCGGCAAGCGCTGGATCGCCCGGCCTTCCGACGAGCGGGAGTCCATGGCCTTGGCCCAGCGTCTAGGCGTGCCCGAGATCATCGGCCGGGTGCTCTCGGCCCGGGGCGTCGGCCTGCAGGAAGCCGACGATTTCCTTAGCCCCACCCTGAAGCGCCTGCTGCCCGACCCGAGCGTCCTCAAGGACATGGACGTGGCCGCCGATCGCCTGGCCGGCGCCGTCATGAGCCGCGAACAAATCGCCATTTTCGGCGACTACGACGTGGACGGGGCCACGTCTGCGGCCCTGCTGTCGCGCCTGCTGGCCGCCGTCGGCGGTCGCTGCCGCATCTACATCCCGGACCGCGCGCGGGAAGGTTACGGCCCCAACCAGGCGGCCCTGCTCGGCCTCAAGGACGAAGGCGTCTCCCTGGTGGTGACCGTGGACTGCGGCATCGCCGCCCACGCCCCCCTGGCGGCGGCGGCGGACGCCGGCCTCGACGTCATCGTGGTCGACCATCACGCGGCGGAGGCCGAGCTGCCCCGGGCCGCCGCCGTGATCAACCCCAACCGCCTGGACGAATCCGGCGAGCTCGGCCAGTTGGCGGCCGTCGGCGTCTCGTTCCTGCTGGCCGTCGCCGTCAACCGGGCCCTGCGCCGGGCGGGATGGTACCAGGACCGGCCCGAGCCGGACCTCCGCCAATGGCTGGACCTGGTGGCCCTGGGCACGGTCTGCGACGTGGTGCCGCTCCGGGGCGTCAACCGCGCCCTGGTGGCCCAGGGCCTGAAGGTGATGGCGGCCCGTGCCAATCCCGGCCTCAGGGCGCTGGCCGACGCGGCCTCCCTCGCCGAGGCCCCGGGGGCCTATCACCTGGGCTTCATCCTGGGCCCCCGGATCAACGCCGGCGGCCGGGTCGGGACCTCCGACCTTGGCGCCCGGCTGCTCTCCACCGAGGATGAGGCCGAGGCCCGGGACATCGCGCTGCGCCTGGAGGAGCTGAACACCGAGCGCCGGGAGATCGAATCCGCCGTGCTCGAACGCGCCATGGACCAGGTAGAGCGCTCGGACCACCAAGGCCCCCTGATCCTGGCCGCGGGCGAGGGCTGGCACGGGGGCGTCATCGGCATCGTCGCCAGCCGGCTCAAGGAACGCTTCCACAGGCCCGCCTTCGTGGTCTCCATCGACGGCGAGACCGCCACCGGGTCCGGGCGCTCGGTCGGCGGCGTCGATCTCGGCCAGGCGGTCATCGCCGCCCGCCAGGCGGGACTCCTGATCAAGGGGGGCGGCCACCCCATGGCCGCCGGCTTCACCGCCGAGAGCCGGCGGCTGGACGACGTGCATGCCTTCCTCGAGGAGCGCATCGCCGCCTCCTTAGGCCCAGGCGCCCTGGTGCCGCTTCTCAGCATGGACGGGGCGCTCAAGGTGGCGGGCGCGTCGCTCGACCTGGTGCAGACCCTGGACAGGATGAGCCCCTTCGGGGCCGGCAACCCGGAGCCCCGGTTCGCCGTAGCAGGGGCCCGAATCGATTACGCGAAGGTGGTGGGGAAGGAGCAGAACCACCTGCGCCTGACCCTCCTCGACGACGGCGGCGGGCGGCTCGGCGCCATCGCCTTCCGGGCCATGGGCTCGGAGCTGGGCCGCGCGCTCATGCACCACGACGGGGCCCCCTTCCACGTCGCCGGGCACGTGCGCGCCAACACCTGGCAGGGCCGGACCACGGCCCAGATGATCGTCGAGGACGCCGCCCCGGCGTGATGAATACCCGCGCCTACTTGTTCAGGATTTTCGCCACCCGTTCAGGCCCGAAGCCGGCGAGCACGGGTATTTGGGAGCCCAGCAGCGGCCTCAGGTAATCGGCGAAGGCGTCCGTGACGTCGGTGCCGGAGGCTGAGATGAAGGCGTCGTCCATCACCTTGGTCTTGCCGGCAACTTCTTCCAGCGGGCTGAGGCGGTATTCCACCTGGTAGTCGGCCGTCCGGTGGATGGTGACCGAGCCTTCGGTGTTGCCGGCCTCGGCGAAGCGGGCGGCCTCGACGCCGACGGCGCGGGCCTCCCCGCGGTCGACGTCGGAGACGCAGCCCAGGAACGAGCGCTGCAAATAGCCGAAGGTGTCGCCGCGCACCCGGGAGATGCCGGTGCTCTCCTTGATGGCGCCGGTGAGCAGGTCGGCCAGGGCCCCGGTGCCGGAAAGCGTGACGTTGCCGTGGGCGTCTTTCTCCAACTCCTTGGCCAGCTTGGCGGCGATGGGCTCGCCCGCGTCGTCCTGGATGCCCTCGGAGACGGCGACCATGCAGCGGCCCAGGCGGTCGTAGGTGGCCTTCACGTCGCCGACGAACCCGTCCATATCGAAGGCGCGCTCGGGCAGGTAGATCAGGTGCGGCCCGTCGTCGCCGGTCCTGAGCGCGGATGACGCCGCGGTGAGGAATCCCGCGTGCCGGCCCATGACCACGCCGACGTAGACCCCGGGCAGGGCGGCGTTGTCCCGGTTGATGCCGGCGAAGGCGTTGGCGACGAAGCGGGCCGCCGAGGGATAGCCCGGCGTGTGGTCGTTGACCATCAGGTCGTTGTCGATGGTCTTCGGGATGTGGATGCAGGCGAGATCAAAGCCGGCCTTGGCCGCCTGGGCCGACAGGATGCGGAGCGTGTCGGACGAATCGTTGCCGCCGATGTAGAAAAAGACCGTGATGCCGTGGGCCCGAAGCACCTCGAGGATGGCCTTGCAGTAGGCCTCGTCCGGCTTGTCGCGGGTGGAGCCGAGCGCCGAGCCCGGGGTCTCGGCCACCCGCTCCAGGGTGCCCCTGGGTTCCCGGGTGAGGTCGATGAAGTCCTCGTCCACGATGCCCCTGACCCCGTGCATGGCCCCGTAGACCGCGTCCACGGCTTCGGCCCCCCTGGACTGGATCACGGCGCCCACCAGGGACTGGTTGATGACGGCGGTGGGGCCGCCGCCCTGGGCGATGAGGACTCTCGACATCGGCTTTCTCCCGGCTCGGCGACGGGGGTTTGCAAGGTAGCGCAGTCGCCGCGGGCAGGGAAGGGGGGCAGGGAAGGGGGGCAGGGAAGGGGGGCAGGGAAGGGAAGGGAAGGGAAGGGGGACTCGGACGCCGCCGCCCGAGCGGGCTTGATTTCGCGCCCCGCCCCGTCTACCTAACGGGGCACGGCGACCCCATCGTCTAGCCTGGTCCAGGACACCAGCCTTTCAAGCTGGCAACACGGGTTCAAATCCCGTTGGGGTCGCCAACCTTTCCCTTTGAAGTCAGTTACTTAGAGTTTCGTCCGGGCCAAATTGGGACCGGATTGGGACCGGAGCTATTTTGCCAGCGCGTCGTCCATGGCGGCAGCGGCCGCCTCGTCGGTGACCACGAAGAAGTCCCGGTCGGTTTCGAACCCTCCTTGCACCCCCGGGCAGGCGGGAGTGCGCGCCCGGCGAGCTTGGCAAAATGATAGGGGAATGGCGGCGCATTGATCCAAATCATCTCCGGCCGGCCGCGATTCCGCTAGCTTACGGAAGCGGCCGGATGCGCCCGTCAGGCCACCGCCGCCGGCGCTTGGATTTGACGCCGCCGGCCGTTCTTGCCGCCTGCCTGAACAGATAAATCAGAAGCTGGAGTTTAGCGGCACATAGATCACAGTGGAACCGTCAGCCATGAGATTCAAGATGAAAACGCCTATGCGCACCTTCACGCTTCTCAGCCTGGGGTTGATCTCATTGATGGTCTTGGGGGTGGGGTTCGTGCAGATGGCCTTTTACCGCGACGCCATGCTCCAGCGGGAAGGCAACGATATCCGCGACGTGGCGGAGGCCATGGCATCCCAGTATCTTTTCTTGAAGGATATGGATAACTTCGAGAACGCCGATGCTCAAAGGCGTTTCGAGGAAAGTTTTGCCGCGCTGATAAATCTGTCCGAGACGGTCAACATTCGGGTTTACAACCTGCGGCATGAGATCGTTTGGTCGGACAACCCTTACATTATCGGGAACCGTCTCGACGCCGATCATGAAATCGAATCGGCCCTGGCCGGTGAAAACGTCATCTCGTTCTATTCCACCGAAGGCAATTTCCGCCACCACGACTATCTGCCGGAAATACCGCTCGTCGAGTTCCACGTCCCCCTTTACGTCAAAAACGAAGCGACCGGGAACCCGCAAGTGGGCGGCATGTTCGCGTTGTTCCGCTCGACCCGGACCCTCAACGAAATCCTCGATTCCGGCGCGACCCTGATATGGACGGTCACCGGATTTGGCGGGATGGTCCTGTATGTGGCGCTGGCCGGCCTGTTCTGGTCGGTTTACCGCCGCCAGCAAGAGTCGGAACTGCAGGTCTCGGAGTTGATAACGGAGCAGCAGAAACACCAAAGGATCGTGCAGATGGAGAAACTGTCGGCCATCGGCATGATGATCGGGGAAATCGCCCATCAGATAAACAATCCCCTGGTCGGCGTCGTCAACATGGCACAACTGGCCGAACGCGAGGCCGACGACCCCGAGCGAACCCGGGAGCTGCTGGGCGAGATCCGCAAGGCGGGCGAACATTGCCGCGTCTTCCTGCAGCGCATGCTGACGTTCACCACGATTTCGCGATTCGACCACAAACCGACCGAGATGAAGGGGTTGATCTCGGAAACCATTGAGCTTTTCCAGCAGAGCGCCGAGAGACATCCCCGGATGATCACCGAATTTCCGGATTCGGAGGTCATCCTCGACGTGGATCCGATCTTGATCCGCCACGCCTTGTTCAACCTTCTCAGCAACGCGGCGCAGGCGGACCCGACGGGTGGCGCCATCACCGTCGGCCTGCGTCCGAAAACGCGCGCCGAAGACCAGGCGACGGGCTGGTCGCTGTCCGTGCGGGATCAGGGTCCGGGCATCGCCGAGGACGTTCAGGACAAAATCTTCACGCCCTTCTTCTCCACCCGTCCCGACGGGACCGGTTTGGGGCTGTCGGTGGTCCAACAGGTGGCGATGTTGCATGAAGGACAGATCACCGCCACCAACGACCCCGACGGTGGCGCGAATTTTGCTTTATGGTTGCCGGACAGCACATGAAAGACCGGCGGTGAAACCGAAGATTCTCATCGTTGACGACGACCGGTACACGCTGAAACTGCTGGAAGGGTTGTTTCGCGGCGGCTCCGCAACGGTTCGATTCGCCCGCGACGGATCGGAGGCCCGGCAGCGGTTCCGCGAGACCGATTTCAACCTGATCCTCATGGACCAACGGCTGCCCGACGTGAACGGGCTGGATCTGCTCAGGGAAATGCGGCGCGAACGCCCGCAACAGGTGGCCATCCTGATCACCGCCTACGCCGACGTGCGCGATGCGGTGCGCGCCGTGCGCGAGGGGCTGTTCGACTATCTGACCAAACCCTTCGAGAACCTCGAGGAACTGGAGGCGGTAATCGAGAAGGCCCTGGAACTCGACCGCGCCTACCGTGAGATCGAGAGCCTGCGCGAAACCCTCGACGCCCAAAAGGGCGGCCCCGTCCTCATCGGGCGTTCCCCCGAATGCGAAAGAATGTTGCAACAAATCAAGCGCATAGCGCCCCTCGATACGACGGTCCTGCTGACGGGTGAAAGCGGCACCGGCAAGGACCTGGCCGCCAAGATCATCCACACCCTCAGTCCCAGGTCCAAGGAACGTTTCCTCGTAATCAACTGCGGCGCCCTGTCCGAGCAACTCCTGGAGAGCACCCTGTTCGGCTATGAAAAGGGCGCCTTCACCGGCGCCGCGCAAACGACGCGCGGCTGCCTGGAGGAGGCCGACGGCGGCACCCTGTTTCTCGACGAAATCGCCGACATGAGCGCCAAGCTGCAAAGCAGTCTGCTGCACGCGCTTCAGGACCACACCTTCACGCGCCTCGGCAGCACGGAACTGCGTTCCAGCGATTTCCGCCTGATCTGCGCCACCAACAAGCGACTGCTCGACGAGGTCAAGGAAAACCGCTTCCGCGAAGACCTGTACTACCGCATCAACGTGGTGGCCATCGAGATTCCGCCCCTCCGCGACCGTGGCGAGGACATCGTCCACTTGGCCATCTATTTCCTTGAGCACTTCAACGCCAAGTTCGGCAAGGAAATCGGGCCGTTTAC
Source organism: Pseudomonadota bacterium (assembly GCA_022560215.1). GTDB lineage: Bacteria > Pseudomonadota > Alphaproteobacteria > Rhodospirillales > 2-02-FULL-58-16 > JADFTO01. The sequence continues at coordinate 6,343 of JADFTO010000100.1, forward strand.
GCCCGACGCCATCCAGATGATGGAGCGCTATTCATGGCCGGGGAACGTTCGCCAACTGAAGCACGCCATCGAACGGATCGTCGTCTTCCATGTGGGCGGCCCCATCAGTTCCGTCGACCTGGATGACATTGTATCCATCACGAACGGGCCGGCTCCGGCGGCGGACGCCATCCTTTCCTACGAGGAGGAAAGGCATGGTTTCGAAAGCGATTATCTGGCGCGCCTGATGGAAACCGCCGGCGGCAACGTTTCCAAGGCCGCCCGGATCAGCGGCATTTCCCGGCAAAATTTGTACGTGCGCATGAAGCGGTGGGGATTGTCATAAAATCGTGACAATTGTCGCGGAATAGTGACAGCACCGTAAGAAGCGGGTAGCGGCGGCGCCTCGAAACGCCCGCGCCGCCTATGGTTTCTCCATTTCCATCATTGGCACGCATATTGCAAATTCATTAACCACGACCACGGTGGGACGACGTCATCCTTGCGTGGTTCCACCTCAGCCGTGCGGGTATGCACCCGCCGAGGTGAAAGGAGGTCACCAATGTCCGTGCCTCGCTATTTCATTCCGCAGCCGATGGTCAGGATCATGGCCGCGCTGCTTCTCGCGGCGGCTTGGTCACCGCATTCGGCCGCGGCGGAACACGCCGGCTTCAAGGATGATATTTTCCCGATCCTTCAAAAATACTGTGTTCAATGTCACCAGCCGGGCAGCCAGGGATACGAGAGCAGCGGCCTCGATTTGAGATCCTACGAAGGGCTCATGAGAGGGACCAAGCACGGTCCCATCGTCGTGCCGGGAGATGCGTTCTTGAGCAACCTCAACGTCCTCATCGAGGGACGCGCCGCCGCCCATCTCAGGATGCCCTACCAAAGCAAGAAACTGTCGCGGTGGGAGAGGCTCTTGTTCAGGCGCTGGGTCAACCGGGGGGCCAAGGACAACTGATCCGCCGGCCGGCGCCGATCAAAGAGTCTGGTCGAGGAAAAGGAGTTCTGAAAAGGAGGCCGCAATGAGCAAACGAAAGATCATCATCCTGGGCACGGCCCTCGCCATGGCCCTGGCAAGCGGGGCGGCGTTCGCCGCCGGCGATGCCTCGAAAGGGGCGGAGGTTTACAAGAAAAAATGCCTGTTCTGCCACCCGACGAATCCCGGCGTCCACAAGATGGGCCCCTCATTGGCCGCCATGTTCGGGCGCAAGGCCGGCACCGTCCCTGGCTACCACAAATACAAGGGCCTGAAAGACTCCGACATCATATGGGACGAGAGCAACATGGACAAATGGCTCGCCAACCCCAAGAAATTCCTGGGGAGGAGAACGAGCATGGTCTACAAGTTGAAAAACGCGAAAAAACGAACCAACGTAATAGAATACATGAAGTGGCTAAAGTAAATCTGGAATCTACACAGTATTGAGCAAAAACACACGTGAAGTTAGGGTAGTTTTCATTCTGTCCTTGGCCAGGATGAATTTAGTGAGGAAAAGTCCATGTCCGGTCCATCGCCGCGGACCCATCTTTACCTGTTGGGTGCCGTCCTGGTTATCGGATTTATCGGGTTCCTGGCGGTGAAGGAGATCGCCATTCCCGCCAGCTGGAACTACGAGGATTGGTACCGCGAGGACTCCCTGAAGGACATCGCCAGTCTAGCCGTCGTGTACGGCGGCAATGAATCCTGCCAAACCTGCCATGCCGACGAACATGAAGAAATAATAGAGTTCAAACACCAAACGCTGTCCTGCGAATCCTGCCACGGCCCCCTCATCGACCACGCCCAGGACGGCAAGAAGATCGCCGCTGCCAAGGTCGACGACAGCACCACCTGGCAATGCATGAACTGTCACGAAAAGCTGGTCAACAGGCCGCCGGATTTTCCCCAATTCAGCGTGGCCCGCATCGAAGAGCACAAGGAAGTCGCCAAGGGCGTGCTTTGTCTGGCCTGCCATAACCCCCATGACCCGGCGCCCTGACCGTTCGCAGTGAACGTGGAGTTATTGGTCAATCATGAACGGTAAAGCTCGAATGACGGAAAACACGGATTTTGGACCGGAATCGGATTCCCGCCGCGAGTTCCTGATGCACCTCTTGTCGGGCGCGGCCACGGCTACCGTGCTGATGGTCTACGGGCCGGGGGTGTCGGCCAAACACACCTATGGCCATTCCGACAGCGAGCACGAATTCGCCTTCGTGATCAACATCAGCAATTGTATTGGCTGCGGCGCCTGCGTGCGCGCCTGCAAGCGGGAGAACAGCGTCCCGTCCGGGGTCTTCAAGACCTGGGTCGAGAGGTACATCATCACCGACGAAGGCGTTTACGTCGATTCCCCCAAAGGGGCCCTCGAAGGGTTCCAGAAGGTCAATGCCGAGATCCGGGCAAGTGCGAAGCTGTCGCGCTCGGTGCCCAAGATGTGCAACCACTGCGCCAATCCCCCCTGCGTCCAGGTGTGTCCGGTGGGCGCCACCTTCAGGACCCGCGAGGGTTTCGTCCTCATCGACCACGAACATTGCATCGGCTGCGGCTACTGCGTCCAGGCCTGCCCCTACGGCGCCCGGTTCATCAATCCGGAGATCAAGAAGGCCGACAAATGCACCTGGTGTTACCACCGGGTGAAAAAAGGCAAGCTTCCCGCCTGCGTGGTGGCGTGCCCCAACAAGGCCAGGTTTTTCGGGGACCTGAAGGACCCGGAAAGCGAGGTAACCAAGATTTTCCAGGAAGACAAATGGATGACCCTGAGGCCTGAAATGAATACCGACCCTTACTGTTTCTACGTCGGACTGCCGAGAGAGGTGAGGTGATGGAACTCCCCAACGACGCGTTGGTCAATTACATCTTTCCCAACAACTACCAGGTCTGGTGGTCGTTGACGATCGTC
>JADFTO010000101.1 GCA_022560215.1 Pseudomonadota bacterium
GCCGATGATCGCGCTCACCGCCTATGTGATGCGCGAGCACAGGGCCGCCATAGATGCCGCCGGCGCAGATGGCGTGATCGCCAAGCCGATCCTCTCGATCGAGCAGTTCGGCGCCGATATCCGGCGCTTCATGCGTCGGCGGTCCGATGCCACCGAAGCAGAGAACGGTCGCGCCGGATCGGCAAACGGCTGCACGCCACCGGTGATCGACCGGAATATCTATGACACCCTGGCTGAAGCGATTGGGCCAGCCGCGATGACCGAACTGCTGGGCAAGGTCAATTCGGACATTCAGGCCGCGCGCGACCGGCTTGTGCAGGCACTCGATCCGGTCGATCTGGGCGAAGTCCGTTCCGTGACCCATATCCTGATCTCGGTTGCCGGCGCTGTTGGCGCCTTGCCGGTGCAGGAGGGGGCCAGGAAGATGAACGCAGCCGGCCATCGCGACGACGCCTCGGAGATCGAGCGCGACATGCAAGGGCTGCTCGGCGAGATCGATCGGATGCTCGAACACGTTCAAAAACGGATCGACGGATAGATGCGCATGGATACTCCCGCCACCACGCCGGTTTTCCCGCTCGATCGGGCCCGTTCTCCCGGGCCCTCTCAGACAGCGATTGCGTCCCGTGCCGATCGCCGCCATCGCCTGGCCGCGGTTTCACCCGTGGTTTTGCCCGGCGCCGTGCCGCTGCGCGTCGACGCCTGCGATGTGGTCTACTCCGATTCAGGCATCGGCGGCCTGGCCGGCCCTTGGCGAGACGGCGACCAGCCCCTCATATCCGCTTTTGTTGGCCGCTGAAGTTTGCTATTGCAGCGGTGGCAACAGCGGCGGAAAGGGTTATGGAGCGTTACGATTTCAAGGCCACCGAGGCCAAATGGCAGTCCATCTGGGAAGACCGTGCCTGCTTCGCCGCGGATGTGGACCCGGACCGGCCCAAGTACTACGTGCTCGAGATGTTCCCCTACCCGTCGGGGCGCATCCACATGGGGCACGTGCGCAACTACACCCTCGGCGACCTGGTCGCCCGCTACAAGCGCGCCCGCGGCTTCAACGTCCTGCACCCCATGGGCTGGGACGCCTTCGGCCTGCCCGCCGAGAACGCGGCCATCGAGAACAAGGTTCACCCCGCCCGGTGGACCGAAAGCAACATCCAGACCATGCGCACCCAGCTCAAGTCCATGGGCCTTTCCTACGACTGGTCCCGGGAGATAACCACCTGCGATCCCGACTATTACCGCCACGAACAGAAGATATTCCTGGATTTCCTGGAAGCGGGGCTGGCCTACCGCAAGGAATCATGGGTCAACTGGGACCCGGTGGAGAACACGGTCCTGGCCAACGAGCAGGTCATCGACGGAAAGGGCTGGCGCTCCGGCGCGGAGGTGGAGAAGCGCCAGCTCTCCCAGTGGTTCCTCAAGATCACCGCCTACGCCGACGAACTCCTGGAAGATCTCCAGTCCCTGGACCGCTGGCCCGGCCGGGTGCGGCTCATGCAGGAAAAGTGGATCGGCCGCTCGGAGGGCGCCTACATGTCCTTCGAGCTGGCGGGCCGGGACACGGGCATAGAGGTCTACACCACCCGCCACGACACCATCTTCGGGGCCACCTTCCTGGCCCTTGCCGCCAGCCATCCCTTGACGCTCGAACTGGCGGAATCCGATTCCGGCCTCGCCGGCTTCGTCGCCAAATGCAACCGCCTCGGCACCAGCGAGGCGGCGCTGGAGACCGCCGAAAAGGAAGGCTTCGATACCGGGCTTGTGGCCCGCCACCCGTTCCTGGAGGACCGGGAGCTGCCCGTCTTCGTCGCCAACTTCGTGCTCATGGAATACGGCACCGGGGCCATCTTCGGCTGCCCCGGCCACGATCAGCGGGACCTGGATTTCGCCCGCAAGTACGGGCTCGACGTCATCCCCGTTGTCGCGCCTGAGGGCGAGCCGGACTTCACCATCGGCGAGGCGGCCTATTTGGGTGACGGCGCCATGATCAATTCGGAATTCCTCGACGGGCTCGGCGTCGAAGACGCCAAGAAGGCCGTCGCCGACAGGCTCGAGGAAACCGGCCGTGGCCGCCCAGCGGTGAATTTCCGGCTCCGCGACTGGGGCGTTTCCAGGCAGCGCTACTGGGGGTGTCCCATCCCCGTGATCCACTGCCCCGAGTGCGGCATCGTGGCCGTGCCGGAGGACGACCTGCCGGTCACCCTTCCCACCGACGTCGACCTGGCCGCGCCGGGCAATCCCCTGGATAACCATCCCACCTGGAAGGACGTGGCGTGTCCGTCCTGCGCCAGGCCCGCCAGGCGGGAGACCGATACCTTCGACACCTTTTTCGAATCGTCCTGGTATTTCGCCCGATTCTGCTCGCCCGCGGCGGACACGGCCTTCACCCGCGAGGCCGCCGATTACTGGCTGCCCGTGGACCAGTACATCGGCGGCATCGAGCACGCCGTGCTCCATCTGCTCTACTCCCGCTTCTTCACCCGTGCCTTGAAGGCCTGCGGATATCTGGACATTCGCGAACCCTTCGCCGGGCTCCTCACCCAGGGCATGGTCTGCCACGAGACCTATGTGGACGCGGACGGCAACTGGCTGTTCCCGGACGACGTGACACAGGGCGGCGACGGCGCCCTGGTTCATGCCCGGACGGGAGAGCCCGTCAGCACCGGGCGATCGGAAAAGATGAGCAAGTCCCGGAAGAACGTGGTCGACCCGGAATCCATCATCCAGGCCTACGGCGCGGACACCGCCCGCCTGTTCATGCTTTCCGACAGTCCCCCCGAACGGGACCTGGACTGGACGGACGCTGGCGTCGAGGGCGCCTGGCGCTACCTGAACCGTCTGTGGCGCGCCGTCACGGAGCCGAAGTCCCCCCTGGCGGAGAAGGGGTCGCCGCGCCCGCAATCCCTCGGCCCCGCCAGCGGCGAAGCAGAGAGGGCCGTCCACAAGACCATCGCCGCCGTGACCAAGGACCTGGACAGGTTCCGCTTCAACAAGGCCGTGGCCCGCGTCCGCGAACTGACCAACCTGATCGACGGGCTGGACCTAGGAGACGGCGGCGCGCCCTGGGTCCGTCGCCTGGGCCTGGAGACGGCGGTCCGCCTCTTCGGGCCCATGATGCCGCACCTGGCCGAGGAGTTGTGGCAGCGGCTGGGGCACGATATCCTGCTCGCCGACATGCCCTGGCCGGAGGCCGAGAAGTCCCTGCTGGTGGAGGAACGGATCACCATCGCCGTTCAGGTCAACGGCAAGCTTCGAGGCACCATCGAGCTGCCCAGGGACACCGGCCAGAAAGAGGCCGAGGCGGCGGCCCTGAACATGGAGAACGTCGCCCGGGCCGTCGCCGGCAAGCCGGTCAGGAAGGTGATCGTGGTGCCCAATCGGGTGATCAATGTGGTTGTCTAGACCCCCGGCGCTCAGCAGCGCCCTGCTGGCCGCCCTTGTCCTCCTCGGGGCCTGCGGCTTTCGTCCCCTTTACGGGTCGAAGGAGAAGGGGGCCGCCGCCGCCGAGCTGGCGGCGGTGGAGATCAAGCCCATCGCCGACCGCGCGGGACAACAGCTTCACAACCTCCTTCTCGACCGCATCAATCCCAGGGGACGTCCCGCCAAGCCGCGCTATATCCTGAAAATCCGCCTGACCCAGAGCATCGAACGCCTGGCGGTGCGCAAGACCGCCTTTTCGACCCGCGCCAACCTGCGCCTGACTGCCGCCTTCGTGCTGGCGCCGGCGGGCGGCGGGGAGGTGCTGGTTTCGGGCACCAGCCTGGCGATCAGCAGCTACAACATCCTCAGTTCGGAATTCGCCACGCTGACGTCCGAAAAGGACGCCCGATCCCGCGCCACCGGCCAGTTGGCCGAGGACATCCGGACCCGGCTCGCCGTTTTCTTCACCCAGCGGAAGGTGGCCGGGGAGGGCCTGTGAAAATCTCCGCAGGCTTCCTCGGCCGTCCCGACCCCAGGATTTCCTTCGTCCTCATCTACGGCCCCAACCGGGGACTGGTCAGCGCCCGCGCCGACGCCCTGGCCGGGACGGTGGCAGACGACCCGGGCGATCCTTTCCAGGTGACCGTGCTCGAGGCCGATTCCCTGAACGGAGATCCGGCCCGCCTCGCCGACGAAGCCAATGCCCTCGGCCTCAGCGGTACCCGCCGGGTGGTCCGCGTGCGCGGCGCCGGCGACGCCCAGGCCCGGGCCTTCGAGGACCTCCTCGCAGGTCAAGGGTGCGCAAGCCTGGTGGTGGTGGAGGCGGGCGACCTGGGCAAGCGGTCGTCGCTGCGCCGCCTGTTCGAGAAATCCGCCATCGCCGGCGCCCTTCCCTGTTACGCCGACGAGGGCGGCTCGCTCGCCGCCGTGATCAAGAAAACCCTGGCCGCCCGGGGCCTGACGGCGTCCCGGGACGCCATGGCCTACCTCACCGGCAATCTCGGCGCCGACCGGCTGCAAACCATCGGCGAGCTGGAAAAGCTGGCCCTCTACATGGGGGGTCCCGGCACCGTTGAGTTGGCGGACGCCATGGCCGCCGTCGGCGACAGCGCGGCCTTGAGCCTGGACGACGTGGTCTACGCCGCGGCCGGGGGCGACAGGGCGGGCCTGGACCGGACCCTGGCGCGGGCCTACGCGGGCGGCGCCAATCCCGTCGGCGTGCTCAGGGCATGCGCGCGGCACTTGCAGCGCCTGCACCTTGCCGCCGGCATGATCGCCCATGGCGCGTCGCCGAAACGGGCCATGGACTCACTTCGCCCGCCCGTCTTTTTCAAGCTCGCCGGAGCCTTCCGGGAACAGCTGCGCCTGTGGTCCCCGCCCCGCCTGGCGGACGCCATGGTCCTGGTCTCCGAGGCCGAGGCGGACTGCAAGACCACGGGCCTGCCGGCCGAAGCCCTCTGTTCGCGCGCCCTGATGCGCATCGGCCAGGCGGCCGCCCGCCCCGACGCCCCGCTATAGAGCGGGTGTTGATGGGGGCGTTATTCGTCCCTGGACGGGGGGGTTGGGATTTCGAACAGGGAGTCGTCCAGGGGCACGCCGAAGCGCACGCCGAGCAGGGACACCGTGGTCTCCACCCCCAGGGCGTCGACGACGACCCATTTCCTCAGGCTCAAGGGCCGGTCGCTGAAGACCAGGGTCAGGTTGCCCTCGGCCGGGTCGTCGGTTTTCTCCACCGTCAGGCGCAGGGTGCCCCGGCCCCGTTCGATGCCGGTGACGGTGAGGCCGCCCGTGGTCAGGGAAATCTTGTCCTCGATGAGGATGGTGGCCGGCGAGGAACCGAGGGAGATGTAGCTGAGCTGATCCAGCTCCTTGTCGTAATGGATCATGGACGAGCCGTCGGCGACGATGAGGTCGGGGGACGGTGGGTCGTATTCGATGCGGATTTTCCCCGGTCGCGACACATAAAGGCTTCCTTCCGAATACTCGCCGGTGGACGACGCCTGGAGGAAGCGTCCCTTGAAGGTGGTGATCCGGTTAAGGTAGGCCTCGACGCGGGCGATCTCGGCCTTGTCGGAAGTGCTGGGCCCGGCGAACGCGGCCGCCGGGGCCGCAAGCATCAGGGCCGCCGCCAGGAGCCCGGCGGACCATCCCCCCGGCGCCGGGGGGGCGGGCCTGTTGGGCGGGGGGGAGCCCTCAGGAGGCGGCGGCGCCGATGAGCACCTCGCGGCGTCCGACCCTGTTTGCTTGGCTGACAATGCCTTCGGCCTCCATGCGTTCGATGATGCGCGCGGCACGGTTATAGCCGATCTGCAGGTGTCTTTGGATAAAACTGGTCGACGCCCTGCCCTCCCGCGCGATCAGGGCCACCGCCTTGTCGTAAAGCTCGTCTCCGGCGCCGGCCAGCGGGGAGGCCGCGTCTTCCGCCTCTTCGGTCACGGTTTCGATGTAGTCGGGCTCGCCCTGGGTTTTCAGGTGTTCGACCACGCTTTCCACCTCCTCCACCGAGACGTAGGGGCCGTGAACCCGGGTGATGCGCCCGCCGCCAGCCATGTACAGCATGTCGCCCTGGCCCAGGAGCTGCTCGGCGCCCTGCTCGCCGAGGATGGTGCGGCTGTCCACCTTGGAGGTGACCTGGAAGCTGATCCGGGTCGGGAAATTGGCCTTGATGGTGCCGGTGATGACGTCGACGGACGGACGCTGGGTGGCCATGATCAGGTGGATTCCGGCGGCGCGCGCCATCTGCGACAGCCTCTGGACCGCTTCCTCTATGTCCTTGCCGGCGACCATCATCAGGTCCGCCATCTCGTCGACCACGACCACGATGGAGGGCAGGGGCTCCATGTTCAGGGGCTGCTCCTCGAAGACCGGCATGCCGGCTTCGTCGAACCCGGTCTGCACCCGGCGCGTGATGGTCTCGCCCTTGGCGGCGGCCTCGGCCAGGCGGGTGTTGTATCCGGTGATGTTGCGCACCCCCATGTTGGACATGGCCCGGTAGCGTTCCTCCATTTCGCGGACCGCCCATTTCAGCGCCGTCACCGCCTTCCTCGGGTCCGTCACCACCGGGGTCAGGAGGTGGGGAATGCCGTCGTATACCGAGAGCTCAAGCATCTTGGGATCGATCATGATGAACCGGCACTGGTCGGGGGACAGCCGGTAGAGCAGGGACAGGATCATGGTGTTCATGGCCACGGACTTGCCCGAGCCGGTGGTGCCGGCGATCAGCAGATGCGGCATGCGCTCCAGGTCCACCATGACGGGCGCGCCGGCGATGTCTTTGCCCAAAGCCAGTGTCAGGTTGCCCGCCATCCTTCCCAGGGCTTCCGTTTCCAGCAGTTCGCGCAAGCCCACCGTCTCGCGGGTGACGTTGGGCAGCTCGATGCCGATCACGTTGCGCCCCGGGACCACGGCGATGCGCACCGAGACCGCGCTCATGGAGCGCGCGATGTCGTCGGAGAGGCCGATGACGCGCGACGTCTTGGTTCCCGGAGCCGGTTCCAGTTCATAGAGGGTGACGACCGGACCGGGACTGACGTTGACCATGTTGCCCAGGACTCCGAATTCCTCCAGGACCGAGGACAGGAACCGGGAATTTTGCTGGAGGTCGTCGCGGTTGGGCGCCACTCGCTCGGAGGCCCGGAGCGGGGACTCGAGCAGCCTCAAGGGCGGCAGGGCGTATTTGCCGTCGGGCGTCAGTTCCAGCACCCCCTGACGCGCCCCATGGCGCCCCCGCTTGCGCCGCCGCCTGGCGGCGGCCTTGAGTTTCGCCACCGCCGGGAGATCGAGGCCGGCCTCGGCGGCGGGTTCGATCGCCGGTGGCGAAGCCAGGCGCGAGGCCAGGCGGAAGAGCATGCCGAAAAAGCACGCCAGGACCCGGGCCAGGGCCCCGAGCGCGCGGGCGGCGGCGTTCCCGGCGGCCCGCCATTCGGGCCAGGTGATGCCGAGGGCGGCAATCAGGAGCACGGTGCCGAGGACGGCCGAGGCCAATGCGACGGTCCATTCATCGACGCCGAAGGGGCGGAGAAAAGCGCCGGCGCGGTCCAGGGCGAGCCCGCCGATGACGCCGCCGGATCCGCTCACCAGCGGGAACATCCCGGGCCGGGGCAGGGCGGCCAGCCCCGGGGCCAGGAACGCCATGGCCGCCAGCAGGGCGCCAAGGCGCGCCCAGACCATGGAAACGCCCGATTTTCGCATCATCCGCCAGCCCCAGGCGGCGATGACCAGGGCCGGCGCGACGGCGGCGGCGCCCAGCGCCTGGACCATGATGTCGGCGCCATGGGCGCCGCCGACGCCCAGGAGATTGCGGGGAACCCCGCCGCCGGTGCTGTTGAAGGAGGTGTCGCCGGGGGTGTAGCTGGCGAGCGCGGCGATGGCCGCGGCGGCGGCGGCGATCAGGGCCAGCCCGATGGCTTCGGCGAGGCGGCTGCGCAGGAATTCGGCGGCGCCCTGGGGCAGGACGGCGCTTCCCCGGGTCATGGATCGGTCCATGCTTAAAGGGTAACGCCGTCTTGCTTTACAAGACCTTAACGGAGGACCTTGACAAGCCTGTTTAGGGCTTCTCCCAGGGTGTCCGTATCGTCGACCAAAGCCAGGCGGATGTAGGGCGCGCCCGGGTTCAGGCCTCCGTCCTCGGCCGCCATGTAGGCGCCCGGCATGACGCGCAATCCCGCCTCGCCCCAGAGCCTTCTCGCCGCCGCCTCCCCGTCGCCGACGCGCAGCCACAGGAAGAACCCGCCCGCCGGCCGGTAGAACCCGTAACGGCCGTCCAGCATGTCCGCCGCCAGGTCGAACTTGGCCCGGTAGAGGACGCGGTTTTGCTCCACGTGGTCCTCGTCCCCCCAGAGCGCCGCCGAGGCCGCCATCACCGGCATGGGCAGCGACGCCCCGCCGTAGCTCCTGAGGTGCTTGAACTTGGCGGCCAGGGCCGCATCGCCCGCGACGAAGCCCGACCGCAGCCCCGCTGCGCTGGAGCGCTTGGACAGGGAATGGAAGGCCAGCACGTTCTCGAACCCCGGGGCCGCGGCCTGGAGGGCGCCGGGGGGCGGCCGGCCGCAGTAGATCTCGGCGTAGCATTCGTCCACCGCGAGCAGGAAGCCGTGATCCCTGGCCAGGCGGACCCAGGCGGCCAGGTAGTCGAGGCCGGCCACCGCCCCTTGCGGGTTGGCGGGGGTGCAAAGGTAGGCGATCACCGTCCGCTCCAGGGTTTCGGCATCGAGGGCGGACAGGTCCGGCAGGAAGCCGGTGTCTTCCGTCGCCGGCAGGAATCGGGGCTCCGCGCCCGCCATCACCGCGGCCCCTGCGTAGACGTGATAATGGGGGTTGGGGATCAGGGCCAGGGGCTCGGGCCCGCCCTCGAATTCCGAGACGGCCAGGGCGGCGGCCAGATAGAGCGACTCGCGGGAGCCGGCGGAGCAGAGCACGTGGCTGTCTTCGTCGACGGCGTCGAGGCCGTAGCGCCTGCGGAGCCAGCCTGCCACGGCCCGGCGGAACTCGGGCGTCCCGTCGATGGGCGGATAGCGGTTCCAGAGCCCGGCCTGGTCCTCCAGGACGCGGGCGATCATGGGCGGCGGCGGGTGACGGGGCTCGCCGATGGACAGCGCCAGGGGATCGGCGTCCGCGGGGGGAACGACGCCGTCCAGCAACGCCCGCAGGCGGTGGAAGGGGAATTCGGGAATGCGGTCCAGCATGGCGGGGCGCATGGTAGACGTCCCTTGACCTGCCGCACAAGATCGAAGCCGCCGGGCTCGAGGCGGCCCCTATCGGAAGAGGGAGCGAGGGAAAGC
>JADFTO010000298.1 GCA_022560215.1 Pseudomonadota bacterium
CCGGCCGGCCCCCCGCGGCCGCCAGGACTTCAGCGGCCTCCCCGCCTCACCAGCCGTTGCAGCGGGGCCAGCGGGCGATCACCTCGGTGCCGCCGTCGATGACGTGGTAGGCGTCGTACGCGGCGGCCGTCATGCAGGCGTGGTTGGGCAGCACGCGGACCTTGGCGCCGATGGGAAGGGCGGCGAAGGGAAGGGGGGCGGCGCTGCGGACCATGCCGTGCTCCTGATGCACGGATGCCACCTTGAGATCGCCCATGGGCCGGCCCGTCCCTGAGTCGCAGACCAGCCCGAAGCCGCAGTCGTGCGCCAATTTCTCCGTCGATCGGTCCTTGGAAAGCGCCAGGGCGCCGGCATCCAGGACCAGGGCGTTGTCGGCCGTCCGGTGTCCGATCACCGAGCTGAGCACGGAAAGGGCGATGTCGTCGATGCCGCAGGTGCCGATCCCCGCCTGGAAGAGGTCCGAGAACATGTAGACCCCGGGCCGGGTCTCGGTGACGCCGGTGAGGTCGCGGGCGAAGCGGGCCGTCGGCGTCGAGCCGACGCTGACTTCGGCGCAAGGCAGGCCCTCGGCGTGCAAGCGATCCGCCGCCGCCACCGCGCCCGCGCGTTCCTCTTCGGCGACGGCGGCCATGGATTCGGCGTCGCGGCAACCGTAGGAATGGCCGGCGTGGGTAAGCACTCCGCAAAGGGAGGCCGCCGGGGCCGCCTCGATGATGCGGGCCAAGTCCAGCAACTCCGGCCCCTGCGGCTGGACGCCGCCGCGCCCGTCGCCGGTGTCGATTTCGATGAGGACGTGGAAGGCCCCCCCGTGGCCGGCGATGGCGCGGGCCGCGTCTGGATTGTCGGTGATGATCTTGAGGTCGGCCCCCTTGTCCATCAGCGCCGCCGCCGCGTCCAGCTTGCCCGGCGCCATGGCGACCGCATAGGTCATGTCGGCGATGCCGTTCTCCAGAAAGTACGCGGCCTCATGCAGGGTGGAGACGGTGATGCCGCCGAAGTTTCCGGCCAGCGCCAGGCGCGCCACGTCGACCGACTTGGCGGTCTTGAGATGGGGCCTGAGGCCGACGCCAAGCGCCTGGGCGCGGGCGCTCATGGCCTCGATATTGCGGGCCAGGATGCGGCGGTCGAGGATCAAGGCGGGCGTCGAAAGGTCGCTTAAGTCCATGAGGGTTCTCCTGGCCGGTCTCGATCAAGGCGCGGCGATAGTACGCCTCCCGCCGGCCGCTGTCCTTGCCCAAGACCCCCTTTTTCCTATACACGGGCCGCCTCGGATGTGCACTTGGGACGCAGGTGTGGAATGAGCGAAGCCGTGAAAAAAGTGGTGCTGGCCTATTCGGGCGGCCTGGATACTTCCGTTATCCTCAGCTGGCTGGGGGAGACCTACGGCTGCGAGGTGGTCACCTTCACCGCCGACATCGGCCAGGGCGAAGAGGTGGAGGACGCCCGGGCCAAGGCCGAAAGCGGCGGCGCCGTCCAGGTCTTCATCGAGGACTTGCGCGAAGAGTTCGTGCGCGACTTCGTGTTTCCGATGTTCCGCGCCAACGCCCTTTACGAAGGCACCTATCTGCTCGGCACCGCCATCGCCCGGCCCCTGATCGCCAAGCGCCAGATCGAGATCGCGGCCGAAGTCGGCGCCGACGCCGTCGCCCACGGGGCCACCGGAAAGGGCAACGACCAGGTGCGCTTCGAGATCTCGTATTACGCGCTGGAGCCCGACATCCGGGTCATATCGCCGTGGCGGGAATGGGACCTGGAGTCGCGCACCAAGCTCATCGAATACGCCGAACGCCACCAGATTCCGATCCCTCGAGACAAGAAGGGCGAGCCCCCCTATTCGGCGGACGCCAACCTTTTGCACATCTCGTGCGAGGGCAAGGCCCTGGAGGACCCGTGGGTTGCCCCGGACGAATCCGTCTACACCCGCACCGTCTCGCCCGAGGCCGCGCCGGACCGCCCGACGACGCTCGAGATAAGCTTCGAGGCCGGCGACCCGGTGGCCATAGACGGAGACAAGCTAAGCCCCGCGGCCCTGCTGGCCAGGCTGAACGAGCTCGGCGGCGCCAACGGCGTCGGGCGCCTGGACATCGTGGAGAACCGCTTCGTCGGCATGAAGTCCCGGGGGATCTACGAGACCCCGGGCGGCACCATCCTGGCCACGGCACGCCGCGCCATGGAAAGCATCACGCTGGACAGGGGGGCGGCGCACCTGAAGGACGAGCTCATGCCGCGCTACGCCGAGATCATCTACAACGGCTTCTGGTTCTCGCCCGAGCGCCTCATGCTCCAGGCCCTGATCGACGAGGCGGCGGCAAACGTCACCGGCACGGTGCGGGTCAAGCTGTACAAGGGCAACGTCACCGTCACCGGGCGCAAGTCGCCTGTGAGCCTGTACTCGGCGGAAACGGTGACCTTCGAGGCCGACTCCGTCTACGACCAGCGCGACGCCGAAGGCTTCATCAAGCTCAACGCGCTGCGCCTGCGCCTGGCCGCCAGGCTCGGCAAAAAGAAATAATACCAAAGGGCGTTGAGCTTGACTCATCGCCCTTTGGCAAGCGCGCCGGCGCGCCGGCGCTTATGCGCCGTGAGCCTGCGTGGCGCATGAACGCCCAGCGGTCCTTCTTAAGGGCCGCTGGT